>NZ_JBSYHW010000001.1:0-136024 GCF_056108345.1 Cyanobium sp. NIVA-CYA 375
CGAACAGAAGGCATCCCACTTTTTTTGCAGCACCAGCAAAGCCGCCATTTCCGCCATGGCCTTCTCCTTGCGCTGCAACTCCTTTCTGAGGGCTTTGATCTCCCGCTGGTCCTGGGCGCGGAGCTTCTCAAGCTCCTTCTGTTCGGCCATCGTCAGCACAGGCTTGGCGTTGGCATCCTGGGCCGCCTGCCGCCAACGGCTCACCTGCTCCGGGAACAGGCCCCGCTCGCGGCAGTAGGCGCTGAGCTCGGTGGAGTTGAGCCCGGCGCTCTCCAGCACCACCGTGAACTTGTCGGCAGCGCTCCAGCCCTCTGGTTCCTTCTCGGATGACGGCACCACCTCTCCCTGCAACCGCCAGGCCTTTCTCCAGTTGTAGAGGGTGGCGAGGTGAATGCCCAGCTCTTCTGAAATCCAGGCCACGCTCTGCCTGTGCGGCGGGCTCATCCGCCTCCTCACATCAGCCTTGACGGCCTCGCTGTATCGACGCATTAGTCATGTCCTCAAGCCCCCGGATGTACTGATCAGAGGGGTGACAACTTTCCTGAAACTGGGGGGGGTGAGGTGACTCCAATCTATATGTACTGGATGGAGTGCGCCAGGAGAATCTATCGCTATAATCCTGGAATTAAGTTAATTTTTCTCCTGCGCAACCCCATGGCTAGGGCCTATTCTCATTGGTCTATGCAGGCGATTAGGGGGGATGAAAGCCTAAGCTTTTTCTCATGTATTCACGAGGAACGGTTGCGAATTCACGCTGCTGGACAGATGCAGCATCGCATCTTTTCTTACGTTGATAGAGGTAGATACTTTGAACAGATTCAGAGACTTCTTGAGTTCTTTGAGCTTGATCAAATGCTCTTTCTTTCTTCAGAAGACTTTTTCTTTGACCGATGGAGTAGTCTGCAAAAAGTAACAGATTTTCTGGGCGTCGATGCCTTTGTGGATTCTCCAGTCATTCATATGCGAATGGGAAATTACAGAGAGGGCCCCTCGCTCTTTGAGTGGTCATACGTTTATGAACAGTTAAGAAGTGATATCGATCAGTTGGAAAATCTGCTCGGCTGGGATCTCTCGCCCTGGCGGCGTCCTTGGAGTGGGGTTGGTTCTTGAAATGTTTATGCTATGATTCGTTTCATATTATGTCTATATTTCTATCGCTCATCAGCGCTTGCCCCATTGCCTAGGCTTTGGCTTTAGCTTCTCTATGATTTTGGGGCGATAATTCTTGTAATGTATTTATCAGAATCTGCCAATATTTTCCCTTTTCCTCTCGACGACTTCCAGCTCGAGGCGATCGACGCGCTCAACCAGGGCCACTCGGTAGTGGTGAGCGCCCCCACGGGCTCTGGCAAGACCTTGGTGGGCGAATACGCCATCTACCGCGCTCTGGCCCATGGTCAGAAAGTTTTTTACACCACGCCGCTCAAGGCGCTCTCTAACCAGAAACTGCGCGATTTCCGTGAGCAGTTTGGTGCCGACAAGGTGGGGCTGCTCACCGGTGATATGAGCCTCAACCGGGAGGCCCAGGTGGTGGTGATGACCACCGAGATCTTCCGCAACATGCTCTACGCGGCAGCCGATGCGGGAGATGACCCGCTCGAGGGCGTGGAGGCGGTAGTGCTCGATGAGTGCCATTACATGAACGATTCCCAGCGGGGCACCGTCTGGGAGGAGTCGATCATTCACTGCCCGCCGCCGATTCAGTTGGTGGCGCTTTCGGCCACGGTGGCCAATGCCGGCCAGCTCACCGACTGGATCGAGAAAGTGCATGGGCCCACCCAGCTGGTGCTCAGTGACCACCGGCCGGTGCCGCTGGCCTTCAGCTTTTGCAGTGCCAAGGGGTTGCACCCCCTGCTCAACGACGAGGGCACGGGTCTCCATCCCAACTGCAAAGTGTGGCGCGCCCCCAAGGGCAGCCAGCGCAAGGGCCCGAAAACACCGAAACCACCCCAGCCCGAGGCTCCGCCCCTGGGTTTTGTGGTGGCCCAGATGGCGGAGCGCGACATGCTGCCGGCCATTTACTTCATTTTCAGTCGCCGCGGTTGCGATAAGGGCGTCAAGGAGCTGGGCAAGGCCGCCCTGGTAACCCCTGCTGAACAGGCGCGCATCAAGGCCCGCCTGGATCTATTTGTGGCAACGACCCCCGAGGCGGTGCGGGAAGGCGGCCACGCCGAGGCCCTGCTGCGGGGCATTGCCTCCCACCATGCCGGCGTGCTGCCGGCTTGGAAGGAGCTGATCGAGGAGCTGTTCCAGCAGGGGCTGATCAAGGTGGTGTTTGCCACCGAAACCCTGGCCGCCGGCATCAATATGCCGGCTCGCACCACGGTGATTTCGGCGCTGAGCAAGCGCACCGAGCGAGGCCATCGTCCTTTGATGGGCAGTGAGTTTTTGCAGATGGCGGGCCGGGCCGGCCGGCGCGGCCTCGATATCCAGGGCTACGTGGTGACCGTGCAGAGCCGCTTTGAGGGGGTGCGTGAAGCGGGCCAGCTAGCTACTGCGCCAGCCGATCCGCTGGTCAGCCAGTTCATGCCCAGCTACGGCATGGTGCTCAACCTGTTGCAGCGCCACGACCTAGCCAAGGCCAAGGAGCTGGTTGAGCGCAGTTTCGGCCGCTACCTGGCCACCCTCGATTTGGTGGAGGACGAAGCCCGCATCGCCCAGTTGATGCAGCAGCTCGAAGGCCTGGAAGATGGCTCTGGTGAAGTGCCCTGGGACGACTTCGAGGACTACGAAAAGCAGCGAGCTCACCTGCGCGAAGAAAGGCGCATTTTGCGGATCTTGCAGCAGCAGGCTGAGGAAACAGTCGCCCATGAGCTCACCTTGGCGCTGCAATTCGCCAGCGAGGGCACTTTGGTGAGCCTCAAGGCACCTCAGCTGCGCGGCCGGGTGACGCCGGCGGTGATTGTCGAGAAGGTGAAGGGGCCGGGGCAATTCCCCCTGCTCAAGTGCCTCACCGACGAGAACCTTTGGCTGTTGCTGCCCTGCCACGGGGTGGTGAGCTTGCATGCCGAGCTCAGTTGCCTGCAGGTGAGCCAGGTGGATCCCCCCGAGTTGCGCCAACTTGGTGAGTTGCGCCACGGCGATCAGGCCAGTGGCGGCTTGGCCCTTGCCGTTGCCCACATGGCCAGTCGCCACGACATGGCCACCCCCCAGTACGACCTGGCCGGTGAGGTTCAGGACCAAGTCCTTCAGGTGCAGCAGCTGGAGGAAGGCCTGGAGCTGCATCCGGCCCACCGCTGGGGCGACCGCCGCCAGCTCAAAAAGCACCGCCGCCGCAGGTCGGAGTTGCAGCTGGAGATCGAGGAGCGCCAGCAGCTGCTGCACTTCCGCTCTAATCGCCACTGGGATACGTTCCTGGCTTTGATTGAGGTGTTGCGCTTTTTCGGTGCTCTGGCGGGGGCTGATGGCCTGGAGCCCACCGAGGTGGGCCGCACCGTGGCCGCCCTGCGCGGCGACAATGAGCTGTGGCTCGGACTGTCGCTGATGAGCGGCCACCTCGACGAGCTCGATCCGCCCCAGCTGGCGGCGGTGTTTGAAGCCATCTCCACCGAAGTCAACCGCCCCGATCTGTGGTGCGGCTACCCGCCACCGCCTGCCGCCGAGGAGGCCCTGCATGATCTGCGCGGCCTGCGCCGCGAGCTGGAGCGTCAGCAGGAGCATGCCAAGGTCAACTTCCCGCTTTGGTGGGAGCCCGAGCTGATGGGCTTAGTGCACGCCTGGGCCAAAGGCGCCAGCTGGAGCGACATAATCGCCAACACCTCAATTGATGAGGGCGATGTGGTGCGGATCCTGCGCCGCACCGTCGATTTGCTGGCCCAGGTGCCCTACTGCGAAGCGATCAGCCAGCAGCTGCGCAACAAGGCCCGCGCTGCCCTCAAATCGATCAATCGCTTCCCGGTTTGCGAGATCGAGGATTTGTTTACTAGTGGCAAGGGTCAGTTGGATCCGGCGATCGAGCGCCCCCAGTCTTGAGGTTGGAGGGCAGTAACCCGTGATCAATCCCGCTCGCATTCGCATCCTGGCGGTGGGCAAGGTGCGCAAGGGCTGGGTGAGCGAAGGGGTAGAGCTTTACCGCAAGCGGCTCCCGGGCCTGGAGATCGTGGAGCTGCGGGATGGTGGCATGGCCCGCGAGGCGGAGTCCATCTCCGCTGAGCTGCGCGGCGGCGAGCAGTTGGTGGCCCTGTGCGAGGAGGGCCAGAGCTACGACTCGTTGGCCTTCGCCAAGGCGCTTGAAGGCTCTGGCTCTGGGCGGCTGGCGTTTGTGATCGGTGGGGCCGCTGGCCTCGACCCGGCGCTCAAGGGGCGGGCCCACTGGCGCCTCAGCCTCTCGCCGCTGACCTTCCCCCATGAGTTGGCGCGGCTGCTGCTGCTGGAGCAGCTCTATCGGGCCAGCACGATCCAGCAGGGAGGGCCTTATCACCGTCCAGGCGCTTGAGTGGGGTGGCGCTTATGCCTCGCGATGACCACGATCGACAGCCGCTACGAGGGGGGCCTTCGCTGCCACTCCAGCCACGGCCCTTCGGGCTCTGTGCTCGAAACCGATGCCCCCACCGACAACCAGGGCAAGGGGGAGCGGTTCTCGCCCACCGACCTGGTGGCCACGGCCCTGGTGCAGAAGACCATGGGCGCCGAGGCGCCACGGCGGATCGCCCTGCTGGAGGTGTGGATCAGCCTGCCGGTGGGCCTCAGCGAGCAGCAGCGGGCGGTGCTGCAGCGGGCCGGGGAAAGCTGTCCGGTAAAGCTGAGCCTGGATGGGGCGGTGCCGATTCGGCTGCACTGGTCCTGAACTGTCTGCCAGCTCAAATCTCTAGCTCAAATCCCCAGTCGCTGCCAGATCACGCCCAGGTTGGCCTGGTGCAGATCGGTGCTGAAACAATCCGCCAGCTGCTCAGCGCTGAGCTTGTCCGTTACCTCGCCATCGGCTTCGAGGTTGGCGCGGAAGTTGCCACCGTCTGTGTTCCAGGCGCTGTGGGCATGGCGCTGCACGATCCTGTAGGCGTCTTCGCGGTTGATGCCGGCTTCCAACAGGGCCAGCAGCACCCGCTGGCTAAACACCACACCGCCGTAAACGTTCATGTTGCGGGCCATGTTCTCGGGGTACACCCCTAGGCCCTTCACCACCTCGGTCATCTCCCGCAGCATGAAGTGCAGGGTCACCGAGCAGTCGGGCAGCATCATGCGCTCCACCGAGCTGTGACTGATGTCGCGCTCGTGCCAGAGGGCGCAGTTTTCCAGGGCCGCCACCACATAGCTGCGCAGCACCCTCGCCAGGCCACTGATGCGCTCGCTGCGGATCGGGTTGCGCTTGTGCGGCATGGCCGAGCTGCCTTTTTGCCCCTTGGCGAAGTTCTCTTCCACCTCGAGCACGTCGGTGCGCTGCAGGTTGCGGATCTCGGTGGAGAAGCGCTCCAGGGCCGCGCCCACCAGGGCCAGGGTCTGCACGTATTCGGCGTGGCGATCGCGGGAGATCACCTGGGTGCTGGCGGTGTCGGGCACCAGGCCGAGCTTGGCGCAGGCGATCGCCTCCACCTGGGGGTCGGTGTTGGCGTAGGTGCCCATGGCGCCGGAGATCTGGCCCACGCTCACCACCCGCTCCAAGCGCTCGAGTCGCTCGCGGTTGCGCTCTACCTCGGCCAGCCAGCCGGCCAGCTTGAAGCCGAAGCTGATCGGCTCGCCGTGGATGGCATGGCTGCGGCCGATCATCACCGTGCCCTTGTGCTCGCGGGCTAGCGCCCTAAGTGCATCGGCCAGCAGGTCGAGCTCGATGCGCAGCAGGGCCACCGAGGCCTTCATCTGCAGGGCCAGGCCGGTGTCGAGCACGTCGGAGCTGGTCATGCCCACGTGGATGTAGCGGCCGGCGTCGCCTACGTGCTCATTGACGTTGGTGAGGAAGGCGATCACGTCGTGGCGCACCTCGGCTTCGATATCGAGAATTCGCGCGACGCTGAAACGGGCCTTCGCCTTGATCGCGGCCACCGCCTCGGCCGGCACTCGCCCCAACTCACAGTTGGCCTCGGTGGCGGCGATCTCCACATCCAGCCAGCTCTGGAATTTGGCCTCTTCACTCCAGAGGTTGCCCATTTCGGGCAAGGTGTAACGCTCGATCAAGGCCGCGTCTGGCTCACGTCCAGACCAATGTATGGGTGCGCCCCTTAGGCAGCGGTAATTAGGCGCCGGTGCTCCACTTCCCAGTGCACCTGCTGGCCCCAGGCCTGCTGGCGCACCCAGCAGCGGCCGCCGCGGCACTGGATCAGCTGGAAGGGGGGTAGGTCGGCAGGTTGATTGCGCAGTTTGACGAAGCTGCCGGGATAGAACAGTTCCAGCACATTGGCTGCAGCAGTCGCGGTCCGGATTTGGGTGGCCATTGGTGCCGGATCAACTTCAGAGGGATATCTTCTGCTGGGTTTTGGTGCGGAGGCAGGGATGCTTGGAATCTGTTCCGGTTGCGTTGTGGTTTGATCACAAAACGTGGAGCGCCATGGCCCGCAAGCAACGACTGGATCTGGAGCTGGTGGCCCGTGGCCTGGCGGCAAGCCGTCAGCAGGCCCAGCAGTTGATTAGGGCCGGGCGGGTGCGCCAGGGCGACCGTGTGCTCGATAAACCGGGCACCGAAGTGCTGCCGGAGGCGGAGCTGCTGGTGCAGCAGCCCCCCCGCTACGTCTCAAGGGGCGGCGAAAAGCTAGTGCGGGCCCTTGAGGCCTTCCCAATCGCAGTGCAGGGGCGCGTTTGTCTTGATGGCGGCATCTCCACTGGCGGCTTCAGCGACTGCCTGCTCCAGCACGGGGCCTGCCGCATTTACGGAATCGATGTGGGCTACGGCCAGACCGCCTGGAGTCTGCGCAGTGATCCTCGCGTAGTACTCAAGGAGCGCACCAACCTGCGTCACCTCACCCCTGATGGCCTTTACGGGCCCGAGGATCCCTGGCCCGATCTGGCGGTGGCCGATGTGTCGTTCATTTCCCTAGGGCTGGTCTTGCCCGCCCTGCTGGGGCTGTTGCAACCCCAGGCCCCCCTGGATCTGCTGTTGCTGGTTAAACCCCAATTTGAGGTCGGCAAGGGCCGGGTCGGCAAGGGCGGCGTGGTGCGTGATCCGGCTGCCCATTGCGATGCCATCGCAGGGGTGATCAACGCGGCCTCTGGCCTGGGCCTGGCTGCGTGCGGCCTGGTGGCCTCACCAATTACCGGGCCTGCAGGCAACCACGAATACCTGCTCTGGCTGCGGCGCCCCGATCGCGATGGGCAGGTAGGAATGGCTGATGTTGCAGGGGATCTTTTTGAGTCTGTTGAACAGCTTGTTGAACCAGAACAAATAAAGACCCTGGTAGCCAGCACGCTGACTCCCAGGGCATAAAAATCGAGAGGGTTGCTGGCGCTCAGATGGCGCCGCTGTCCCGATCACCGGTGCGGATCCGAATCACCGAATCGATGGTGCTCACGAAGATCTTGCCGTCACCGATTTCGCCGGTGCGGGCTGCATCTTGAACGGCGCTCACCACCGTGTCCACCTTGTCGTCGTCGACAACGATCTCAAGTTTGAGCTTTTGCAGGAACTCGACGGTGAATTCAGAGCCGCGGTAGCGCTCCACTTGGCCCTTCTGACGGCCAAAACCTCGCACCTCGCTCACGGTCATGCCCACGATTCCCGCATTGACTAGGGCGATCTTGACGTCCTCGAGCTTGAAGGGACGAATGATGGCCTCAACTTTTTTCATGGGAACAGCAGGGGGCTGAATTGGAAGTCTCTCAGGAAATCCCTGCCTATGGAAGGGACTAGGCCCATTAGGCCCGAGCTTTGTGGGGGTCGTCGTAGCGGTTGTTACCAGCTAGGCCGGCTGTTGGCTACGGCCGCTTTTCCTAGAATCCCTATCTAGCACTGGCCCTTTCCCCTTCCTTGCTCCAATGTCTTCTAGCCCTGCTTCTGCCAATGCGTCCTGCCTCACCCAGACGCCTTCGTACGGCGAGCGGGCCATCGCTGAAGCCGAGCTGATCTGTTTCGACAATCCCAGGCCCGGCCGTCCCTACGAGGTGTCGATCGAGCTGCCGGAATTTACCTGCAAGTGCCCGTTTTCCGGCTACCCCGACTTTGCTGTCCTGCGCCTGATCTACCAGCCTGGCCCTCGGGTGGTGGAGCTCAAGGCGATCAAGCTCTACGTAAACAGCTATCGCGACCGCTCCATCTCCCATGAAGAGGTGACCAACCGCATCCTGGATGATCTGGTTGCCGCCACCGACCCCCAGTGGATGCAGCTGGAGGCCGATTTTCACCCCCGCGGCAACGTTCACACCGTGGTGCGCGTCAGCCACGGCACTCGGCTTGCTTGTTAGAGCTGGGCGAGCATCTGGGGCAGCTCGGCAGCGAAGCCCGTGAGATTGCGGTTGCAGAGTCCGGCCACGTGCAGCTGACCCGCTTGCCCGGCCGGCCCCTCGGCAATTGCCCACAGCTGACGCGTGGCTAGCAAGCTGAGCCCGCCACCGGCCAGGGCAATCGCAAATCCTGCGTAGACCAAAGGCACGCCCGGATCCCGCTTCAGCAGGATGCCACTGGCGGGCAGCACGCTTTCAACCCGTATCGGCAGCCCCTTCACTTCCACAGCTGCGCCGCCTGGGGACAGGCGAGCTATTGAGATTCCGTCGGCGCCGTAGATCTCCACAGGCCCTTGTTCACTTCCCAGGCTGAGCAGCACCGGCTCGCTGCCATCTGGGCGGGTAGGCAGCACGATTCCCCAAACCTGTTCGCCTAGCTGTGGAAAGCTCTGCAGCGGCAGCTCTAGCAGGGGGCTTTTGCCGAGTTGCAGGCTGATGGTGGCCAGGGCCCAGTCGGCTTGATAAAGGGTGACCCCTTGAAAGCGCAGCGGATGATTAACGCTGATCTCGGCTTGCTTCAGCAGGCTGCCCTCGCTGCCATCGCCCTCCAGGATGCGCAGCTTGGAAGTGAATTGCTCAGGTCGCCCAGCGGGATCGCGCTGGATGGAAAAGCCGTCGAGAGCAAGGGTGAGCTTGCTGCTGCCTCGACTGTCCATTAGCTCCAGGCTGCGGCCGGGGGCCAGATATTGCTCAGCCCGTTGTCCCCCCAGGGCCCCCCAGGC
This sequence comes from Cyanobium sp. NIVA-CYA 375, assembly GCF_056108345.1. NCBI lineage: Bacteria > Bacillati > Cyanobacteriota > Cyanophyceae > Synechococcales > Prochlorococcaceae > Cyanobium > Cyanobium sp. NIVA-CYA 375. Next base: position 9,087 of record NZ_JBSYHW010000001.1, read on the forward strand.
GGCCCCGAGCATCAGCACCACCATCCCTGCGTGCACCAGCAAGGGCCCAACCCGGCCCAGCAGACCCTTGCGGGCGGCAAGGCGGTCGTCGTGGCGCTGAATTTGCCAGCCTTGGCGCTGCAGCAGTCCGGCCAGCTGATCGAGGCTCGCCTTGGGGGTGTCTGTGCTGAGGGTTTCGGCCACGCTGAGCTTGCTGAGCTGGCGGGGGGTGCGGTAGTCGACCCAACGCAGGGCGGCCTGCAGGGCGGGCCACTGGCGGCGCCAGCTGCAGAGCAGCAGGGCTAGGGCCAGCCAGGCCAGCAGCCCCAGGAACCAGCCGCTGGAATACACATGGTCGAGCTGCAGGGCCAGCACCCCATCGCCGTTCAGCAGACCCAGCCAGGGTTGGGGGTCGTAGAGCCGGTGGTAGAGCTCGGCTGGTTCCCGCTGGGGGATTGCCGTGCCGACGCCACTGGTGCTGGCAATCACCAGCAGCAGCACGATCGCCACCCGCAGATCAGAGATCCAGCCCACAAGCCGCAGCAAGGCTTTCATCGCCAGTTGGCCACCAGGGTGAGGGCGCCGGTGGTCACCAGCACCACGCCGCTGATCGGGGGAACCCATTGGCCCAGCCGCCTCAGGCTCAGCAAGCTCGGCAGGCTGGCGGCTGCGGTGCCGGCCAGCAGCAGCGGCACCACTTGACCGGCTCCGAAGCTAGTGAGCAGCAACATGCCCACAAGTGGTTTGCCGTTCTGGGCCATCCAGGCCAGCAGCACCGCAAGTACAGGGGTGGTGCAGGGGGTTGCGGCCAGACCAAAAGCTAGGCCTGCGGCTATGGGAGCCAGGGGGGCCGGCACCCGGCGACGCCAGATTTCAGGATCGGGTCCGGCGGGCAGGGGCAGCTTCAGCAGGCCCAGCAGATTTAGGCCCATCAGCAGGGCAAGCACAGCCACCACCGTGGGAATCAGCCCCGGGATCTGACCGTAGATCCGGCCCAGTAGGCCGCTAACCAGGCCCAGCAGCACTAAGGAAGCCACAATGCCGGCCGCAAAGCTGAGGCTGCGCTGCCAGGGTGCCTGGCTGGGTTTAACCCCGGGGGTGCCGCCAAAACCAGCTAGGTAGGCAAGGGTGACTGGCAAAAGCGAAAGGGAGCAGGGGCCCAGACTCGTGAGCAGCCCACCGGCAAACACGACACCAAAGGTGGTGGCGGTGGGGCTGGCCAGGGAGTGCTGCAGCAGCGATTCGCTGCTACGGGCCCAATCGGCCAGTTGGGGCCCAAAATTAATCATCTAATCAGCCTATCGGGCAGCTGCGGTGCGCCGGTGCCGGGGGGTAGGGGCAAGACCGCCGGCCTCCAGCGAGCAGCGGATCAATAGACCACAAACAAGCAGGCTGGCCATCAAAGAGTTGCCGCCATAGCTGATCAGTGGCAGTGGCAGGCCGGTGGTGGGCATGGCACCGCTGGCTACGGCGATGTTGAGAATGGATTGGCCCACTAGCAAGGTGGTGCAGCCGATGGCGACAAGGCGCTGCTGGTTGCTGCGGCAGCTAAGAGCGACCCTCAGGCCCACGAAGCCAAACAGGAGCAAAAACAGCAGCAGCACCACCGAGCCCACGTAGCCGAATTCCTCAGCAAATACTGCAAAAATAAAGTCGGTGCTCTGGATCGGCAGGTACTGCAGTTTCTGGGTGGAAAGGCCAAAGCCCTCGCCTAGAAAGCCACCTGAGCCGATCGCCATCAGGCTCTGTACCAGTTGGTAGCCGTCCCCCTGGGCATCCCGCCAGGGATCTAAAAACGACACCACCCGCAAACGCTGGTATTCGTTGAGCATGATGCTGGCGCTGCCTAACAGCCCTCCTGCTCCGGCGGCCCCTAGCAGCTTGGTTAGGGGCAGGCCCCCTGCCAGGGCCATCAGCCAAAGCAGCAGCCCGGATAGGGCGGCGGTGCTGAGGTTTGGTTGCTTGAGGATCAGCAGGATCAGGGCCCCAAAGGCCCCGAGCCAGAGCAGTTTTTGGTCGTTGCCGATGCGCTTCCAGTGGGCGAAAAGGGCAGCTCCCTGCAACACCACAAAAGGCTTGACCAATTCCGATGGCTGCAGCTGTACCGGTCCAAGCACCAGCCAGCGACTGGCGCCATTGACAGTGCTGCCTACAACCAGGGTGGCTGCGACCAGAACGATGCCAACCCACAACCCCAGCGGAGCCAGATGCAACCAGCGCCGCAGGCTGGTGCGCAAGCCGAGCCAGAGCAGCCCCCAGCTGGCAGCCATCCAGATCAGCTGGCGCTTGAGATAAAAGGCGCCGTCACCCATTTCCCGTTCAGCGACCCACCAACTGGCGGAGGTGAGCACCAGCAGCCCGATCAAGCTCCAGAGCGCCACCATGCCCAGAAGCAATCTGGCCTCTGCTGGCCACTGGGGCCAAGGCAACGGCAGTAGCCCCCCAGCCTTCGGAGAGCCGTCGTCTGGGTCGTTGTGTGATTGATGGGTTGCGGTGCGAGCCAAAGCTGGAATTGGGGAATGGCAGAGCTAGGGCCATCTTCAACCCATTGAGCCGTGCCCGGGGGGGTGTTGTCGACCCCTGGCAGCCAGAGTCAAACAATAAAAAAGCCCGGCCAGTGCCGAGCTTGGGGAGAAACAAAAACTACTGAATCTCAGTTGCCAACGTTTTGTTGGCGACGTCCGGCGGCTAGTTCCACTTTGAGGATTTTGCCACCCTGCTTCATGATCCGCTGCTGCTCAGCGAACCAGCTGTCGTAGGGCACCCATTTGGTGAAATAGGTGTTTTGAAGCTCACGCTGGGTGCGGCTCTTTTCCGGGCTGGGGATGCAGGCCGTGATCTTGAACAGACGCATGGAGATGATCCTCGGGTGTGCCGCTGGCAGGGATCAGTTGCCCAGGCCGGAGCAGATGTAGTCGAAATAGACGGCCATTTCGCGACCGGCATCGGGACCCACCAGTGCAGCGGTGGTTTCCTTCATGGCCTGGATTGATTGGACGGTGGCACCAATGGGCACGCCAAGGGAGTTGTAGGTCTCCTTGAGACCATTCAGTACCCGCTCATCGAGGATGGAGGTGTCGCCAGCCAGCATGGCGTAGGTGGCGTAGCGCAGGTAGTAATCCAGGTCGCGGATGCAGGCCGCATAGCGACGGGTGGTGTACATGTTGCCGCCCGGACGGGTGATATCCGAATACAGCAGCGACTTAGCTACGGCCTCTCTGATGATGGCCGAACCATTGGCGCTGATGGTGGCAGCGGCGCGGACGCGCAGTTCACCACTGGTGAAATACTGCTCCAGGCGGCCCATGGCGGAGTCGTCTAGGTACAGGCCCTGAACGTCGGCCTGATTAATGACGTTTGTGATCGCGTCTTGCATGAATCCAGCTGTGGTGGCGGGGAGTAGTAAAAGAACGCTTCCTCAGGAGAGGGCGCCAATGACGTAGTCGAAGTAGAAACCGGCTTCTTCAGCGTCAGAGCCGGTGAGTAGGCCCATGGCGGCGTTCTTCATTTCCCGCACGGACTCAGCCATGGCATCGAGGGGAGTGCCGAGGGAGCGATACATCTCCTTGGCTCCGATGATGCCAACCTCTTCGATGGGGGTCACATCGCCGGCGATGATCCCGTAGGTCACCAAGCGCAGGTAGTAATCCATGTCGCGGAGACACGAAGCGGTCATCTCTTCGCCGTAGGCGTTGCCGCCGGGGGAAATCACGTCGGGACGCCGCTGGAACAGGGCGCCACCAGCGGTCTTGACGATGCGCTCGCGGCTTTCTCCGAGAACCTGGGCGACGCGAATACGACGTTGACCAGCGCCCACGAAGGACTTGATCTGGTCGAGTTCGCCAGGGCTGAGATAGCGGGCTTCCGCGTCCGCGTTGATGATCGAGTTGGAGACGATGCTCATGCAGTTCTGCCTCGAAACAAGCGGCCGCCTTGACGGAGACCGATATCCGGTGGGTAAGGGAACGGATCGACTTGCGCCGATCGCCAAATCATTCTGCGGCAAAGCCCCTCACTGCTCCCGTGGTGGTAACAGTTCTTCATGGCGTTTGTGTTCGGAAAACCTGTTGCGGCGCAATGGCTTTGGGCGATGTTGTTACTAGCGGCTTGGCGCAGCAATTATTCATCATTTTGCTTAGCTAATCGCTCCACTTGTTTCGGCTTGCGGCTCAACTTTTGCGACAATTATTATCTTGATCATAAAAAACCCCCCGAAGTGTCTCCGGGAGGCTTGAAGTCGCTGAAGCAGCGCGCAGGGGTGCCATGGGGCTGAGGCGTTGCTGGACGTAGGGGGCTACCTCCAGCGGCGAGTCGGTGCAGGTGCTTGGCGGATGCTGCCCGGCCCCGCAATGAAGTTGTCTTGGGGCTGAGATGGCTTCATGGTTTCGCCCCCTACGGTCTGGGCTGTCCAGCTCCCCACGACCATCTGCCGACGCGCCGACAGATTTCGATTGGTTATATCCCCGGTAGTGCGTATGGTCTGATCAACGGACACGTTTGGACGTTTCTCCTGGGCAAATTGATTGGCATAGGCAGATGCATCAAAGGGGCGGTTGAGGCCGGGCACCTTACGCGCATTTCGATCATTAGCAGTGACAAAACGCTCGTATGGGACTGTGTCTTCGCCATAGGTTTCGTTGTATTCGCTGCTGTTGAGAATCCCGTCGACTACCCCATAGAAGCCGGCGCGGGCAGCGGTATCGAAGTAGGCGTCAATTTCCCATCGCCCGAAGGTTGGACGACCTAGCAGCCGGCGATGGATCACTTCGATGGCCTTGGTGATGTAAAGGCCGCTCCAATAACGGCGGCGGAAGGCCTTGGAACGGGCGACTTGGCGGATGAACTCCCGCAGGCTGATGTCTCCGTTTTCGAGCTTGATTTCCTCAACCTTATTGCGCTCTCCGGCATAGCCAGCAGTGCCTAAAACTTGCACATACACCGCATTAATAACTGCCTGGGTGCTGGCTTCAGTGCCACGGATGCTGGGTTGGCCGCCACGGCGGGGCACGGAGCTGCCGCCGGTAGCAATCTGCTGGAGGCGTACGACCTTGGGGCCCACTCGGCGGGGAGTGGCCTTGCGGAACTGGACGCTGTCCATCTGGCCAGGCTGGGCCAGGCCATTGCCGATCAGGATGCGGCGGCTGTCGTAGCCGTAGGGCGCTGGCCGGGTTGCCACTGAGGCGGTGCCGGAGGGAAAAATCGCGCCATAGTTGAGGGCCAGGGGGTCGTTGCCGCCGCCGTAGACGTGCTGATCGGCGAAGGGTTGGCGATAGGAGGCGTAGAGGGTTACGTATTGGGGTGCGCCTTCAAAGGGAGCGCTGAAGCGGAATAGCTTGCGATTTGATCCCCAGCCGGCGCTCTCTTGGGCCTCTTCACCGAGATCCCGCAGGTAGGGCACGGTTTCTTCGCCGAACACCCGCGCGTATTCCAGGGTGTTGATTAGGGAATCCACTAGGCCATTCAGGCCTTGGACGCTGACGATATCGAAGTAGCGGGTGAATTCCTCACGGGAGCTGATGCCGCGACCTAGGAAGTGGCGGAAAGCCAGCTCAACCGCCCGGCTGTTGGAGAAGCGGCCGAAAAACTGTTGGCGATATTCCTTGCTGTGGCCGAGGGAGCGAATGAATTCCCGCATCGACAACTGGCCCTGGCGCACCTGGGTGGCTTCAACCGGGCAGGGTGTTTGGCTGTAGGCCTTGGCGATGTCCCGTTCGAAAACCTGGCGGTAGGCGGCGCGAATCACTTCGGCCTTTTGGGAGCCACTTAGGCGCGGCCGCATGACGAAGCGCTGCTTGCCATCTGCGGCTAGGGCATAGGTGGCAGGGAGCTGTAGGCCCTGGTTTTCTGGGCTGCCGAGGCGCTGGCGGGTGCTGGGTGTGGCCACCTGCAGTTCGGCGAGCAGCACGTTGAAGTACTGGATCACCAGCTGGCGAGCCTGGGGATTGTCTTTGCAGAGGCCGGCGGCTGCGGAGCGCATTTCCTGCAGGGCCACGTTGGTGGCTGCCAAGGAGCAGGCCTTCTCGAGTACATCCCGAAGGCCACGGGTGTTTACGGCCAGGATGCTGGGGTCTCCCGCCACCAGGGCATAGCCCACGTAGCGAAGGAACCAGGCCATGTCGCGCAGCGACTTGCGCATCCGATCGGTGCCGTAGCGGCCCACTGCGATCGGGCTGAAGCCGGTGGGGAGAACTACCCGCACGTCTGCGTCGCCACCGGCGCCCTCAAGCAAGCGGGTGATCAGGTTGCCGCCGGTGTCGGCGGTGCCTTGGGCGAAGGTCCTCACTGAGCGCTGGAAGGCGGCTTGGTCAGCGGCTAGGGGGGTGGCGTCGCTGGCAGCACCGCTGACAATGCTCAGGGGGGCATCCAAATAGGAGAGGGGCGTGCCGCCGGTGAAGATCCGGTTGGCCGCCTTGGCCACGATGAAATCAGCGTTTTCTGAGATGCGGCGCGCTGCTTCTAAGCGCTGCTGGCCACTCTGGAAAAACGCCACCAGGGTTTCAAGCTCGCCGCCGTCGGGGAAGCGATCCTGTTGCTCCGCCTGACGGACGCTGGAGAGCGGCAGGGTGTCGTAGCGCTGGGGTGAAACCCTGGTGCTACCGCTGCTGGCGGTCACGGTCATTGACGAGAGCGAACCGGGCTGGGTCACGTTACGTCTGGCCCTCGGGCCCTTTGCCTAGCCATGAACAAATGTTTGCAGCTTCGCTGGCTTGCTATTGCCAATTGACTGGATTTGACCCGTTCCATTGGCCGCTGGGCGTGAAAAGCTCAGCCTGTTGCCGTTGATCCGTCCTTGCCCGCCAGTGATGCCGCCACGCCGATGGTGAGCGCCTTTTACGACCGTTTCCCCTACCCGGGAGACCCCCTCCAGGACGGCCCGCCCCCTGGATACAACTGGCGCTGGTGCGTCGACAGCGCCTGGGCTGCTGCTACTGGTGCCCTGCCGCCGCGCCCCGACCAAGGTGAACGGCCTTGGCGGATTCTCGACGCTGGCTGCGGCACCGGCGTCAGCACCGATTACCTCTGCCACCTCAATCCAGGTGCTGCGGTGATGGCAGTGGATATCAGCGCCGGGGCGCTGGAGGTGGCACGGGAGCGCATCCGTCGTTCAGGTGCGGCAAAAGCGGTGCGGGAGTTGCGTATCGAACAGCGCAGCCTGCTCGATCTGGCTGGCGAGGGGCCTTTCGACTACATCAACTCGGTTGGGGTGCTGCACCATCTGCGTGAGCCAGAGGCTGGCTTGCAGGCATTGGCGGGGTTGCTGCGGCCGGGCGGCCTATTGCATCTTTTCCTGTATGCCGACGGCGGCCGCTGGGAAATTCACCGCACCCAGCGGGCCTTGACAAGGCTGGCCGTCGGTTCGGGCGAGGAGGGGCTACGGCTGGGTCGCCAGTTGCTAGCCAAATTGCCTGAGGGAAACCGGCTGCGCCAGCATCACGAGCGGCGTTGGATCGTCGACACGGCAGCCGATGCCAATTTTGCGGATATGTATCTGCACCCCCAAGAGACCAGCTACAACCTCGAGCGTCTGCTGGCTTTTGTGGCCTCAGCCGGTTTGGAGTTTGCCGGGTTTTCCAATCCGGAGGTGTGGTCGCCGGCGCGCTTGCTTAGTGGTGAGCTGCTGGAGCGGGCCCAGGGCCTCAGTCAGCTTGAGCAGTGGAGCCTGGTGGAGGAGCTTGATCCAGATATCAGCCATTTCGAATTTTTTCTCAGCCATGGTGCGGTGAGCGCACCGGACTGGAGTAACGACGAAGTTCTGCTGGCAGCGCGGGGTGAAACCAACCGTTGCCTTTGGGGCTGGCCAGCCACCCGCTTGATGGGGCCTGATTTACTGCCCCTTGACGTCAGCGAGGACGGGCTTGCCCTGATGGCTGCTCTGGAGAGTTTGCCGGGCATGGCGATCGGCCAACTGCCTTTGGATTGGCCGGCGGCGCAGCGGATTGCCGTAGCGCGCCAACTGGTGGAGCAAAAGGTTCTGCTGCCCGTGCTTTGAAGATGCAGCGATCGGCAGCGTGATAGATTCCGCGCGCCTTTTCAGGGATTTGAGCGCGCTTGTCGGTATCTCTCCCCTGCCCCCTACTTCCCGACCCTGAACCCACCGTTTCAACGGCAGTTCAAGATGGTGGAGTGGACAAGCAGTCGGATGATGCCACCGGCATCTCAACCCTGCCAGCGCTAGCCGCCGATGTCAGCAATGGCATGGATGGTTATTTCCGGCTCCAACGCCGGCTTTTGCTAGCAACCTTGCTGCTTTCGGCAGTGGCGGTGGCAGCAACAGCCTTTTTGTTCTCCATCTCCACGGCTTTCAGCCTGATGGTGGGTTCTCTGGCTGGTCTTCTCTATCTGTGGCTACTGAGCCGTAGTGTCACCAAGCTGGGAGAAAACTCCCGGCGGGTTAGCAAGATCCAGTTGTTGGTGCCAATTGTCCTGGTGTTGTTCGCATCCAGGGTCCCCCAACTTTCGATCCTGCCGGCCTTGTTGGGCTTCCTGCTCTACAAGCCTGCGCTGATTCTCCAGGCTGTCTTCGACACCTGATCCCTTTACCGTTCCGTCGCCCTGGCGACCCCGAACTCCCCTTCGCTGGCTCCGATGCCTCTCCTTCTCCCCTTTGCTGAACTGGAGGTTGGTCAACACCTCTACTGGCAACTTGGCAACCTCAAGATTCACGGCCAGGTCTTCATAAGCTCCTGGGTTGTTATCGGTGCCTTGCTTGCCCTGGTGGTTGTGGGCACTCGCAAACTGGAGCGTGATCCCCGAGGTACCCAGAACCTGCTGGAATTCGTTTGGGATTACATCCGCGATCTTTCCCGTGAACAGATTGGCGAGAAGGCCTACCGGGATTGGATGCCCTTCATCGGCACTCTTTTCCTGTTCATTTTTGTCAGTAACTGGGGTGGGGCCCTAGTGCCCTGGAAACTGATTGATCTGCCCAATGGCGAGCTCGGAGCTCCCACAGCCGATATTAATACCACAATTGCTCTCGCGTTGTTGGTGTCATTGGCGTATTTCTATGCCGGCTTGAGCCGTAAGGGCCTGAGGTACTTCGAGTACTACGTTGAGCCGACGCCGATCATGCTTCCGTTCAAGATTGTTGAGGATTTCACCAAACCTCTTTCCCTTTCCTTCCGTCTTTTTGGCAACATCTTGGCGGACGAACTTGTGGTTGCAGTTTTGGCATTTTTAGTGCCCTTGATTGTGCCCCTGCCTGCAATGTTCCTGGGTCTTTTCACCAGTGCTATTCAGGCTCTGATTTTTGCCACCCTCGCTGCCTACTACATCGGTGAGGCAGTGCACGAAGAGCACCATTAGTAGCTCCTCGACAGCGGCACCGCTCAGGCGGTCTGCTAAATCTTCCTCGCGCAGGTCCGGAGGCATTCCGGGCCCATCCTTTAAAGGGTGTCCTCAGCGCAGGGTTTTAATCCCGGTCCATAACGCGCCACAACCGCGACCCCCATCCCCCACTCCACCATGGATTCCATCACCTCCGCTGCGTCTGTTCTGGCCGCTGGCCTGGCTGTAGGCCTCGGAGCCATCGGCCCCGGCATCGGTCAGGGCACCGCAGCTGGCGGCGCCGTCGAAGGCATTGCACGTCAGCCTGAAGCCGAAGGCAAGATTCGCGGCACCCTGCTGCTGTCCCTGGCCTTTATGGAAGCGCTCACCATCTACGGCCTAGTGGTCGCCCTGGTGCTGCTATTCGCCAACCCCTTCGCCGGTTGAACGTCGCGTGAGTGGAAGGGAGTTAGGGGCTGCTTGCGCCTAACTCCCCAGCCTCATTAACTTCAATCTCGTCCGATCGTTCCAGCGCCCTCGCCCCAATGACCAGCTGGCTTCTGCTCGCCGAAGCAGGTGTCCCGGAGGGAGGTCTTTTTGACCTCGATGCCACCCTGCCGCTGATGGCGGTCCAAGTGGTTCTCCTTACCTTCATTCTGAATTCGCTGTTCTTCCGACCCGTTGGACGGGCCGTGGAAGAGCGTGAGAGCTTCATCTCCACCAGCCGTGCCGAAGCCAAGCAGAAGCTGGCCCAAGCCGAACGACTGGAAGCGGACCTTAAGGAACAGCTAAAGGATGCTCGTCAGCAGTCCCAAAAGCTGATTCTCGAGGCCGAGCAGGAGATGGATCGGCTTTATCGCGACGCTCTCGCCGCAGCTACTGCAGATGCCAATGCTTCTCGTGAGCATGCGCGCCGCGAGATAGATGCCCAGCGCGATCAGGCGATGGCTCAGCTCAATAAGGATGCCGACAAGCTCGGTGACCTGATCGTGTCCCGCTTGCTGGCCGCCTCATGACTTTTTTGCTCCCCTCACTGCTAGCTAGTCACGGCGGATTTGGTTTCAATCTCAATCCGTTTGAGACCAACATCATCAACTTGGCGATTGTGATCGCCTGCCTTTGGAAGTTTTTACCAGGTTTTCTCGGCAGCATCCTTGAGCGCCGCCGAGCAGCCATCCTCAACGATCTCGAGGATGCTGAGCAGCGTTTGGTTACGGCCACTGCTTCGCTGTCCCAGGCCCAGCAAGATCTGGCCGCAGCCCAGCAAAAAGCTGAGCAGATTCGCGCTGATGGGTTAGCCCGCGCCCAAGCCCTGCGCCTGGAAAGCGAGACGCGCACGATTGATGAAATGGCCCGTCTCAAGCAGGGAGCCATGGCCGACTTGAATGCCGAAGCAGCCCGCGTCACCGACCAGTTGCGCCGCGAAGCCGCCAATCGGGCTATTGCCCAAGCACTTGCCACCCTTCCCGGCAAGCTCAATGCAGATGCCCAGGCCCGACTGATCGATCAGTCCATTTCAACCCTGGGTAAAGCCTGATGCCACTCCTCAACTCGATTGCCACTCCCTACGCCGAAGCGTTGCTGCAAGTGGCGGAATCTCGCGAAGAGACTGACACTGTCGCTGAGCAGGCGAAAACCCTGCTGACAGTGCTCAGATCCAGCCCTGAGCTAAAAGCTGCTCTGGCATCACCCGTGCTTGAGCCTGAGGCCAAGAAGGCCGCTTTGGCAAAGTTGTTCAACGATCAGGTCACCCCATCGGTGCAAAACCTTCTCAAGCTCCTGGCCGACCGCCAGCGATTGCCCATGATGGAGGCTGTGCTGATGCGTTTTCTTGAGCTTTATCGGGAGCTGCGCAATATCACCTTGGCCAAGGTGACCTCTGCTTCTTCTCTCAGCGAGGAGCAGCAGGCTGAGTTAAACCGCAAAGTACAAGCTATCGCTGGCTCGAAGTCTGTGGAGTTCGACCTTGTTGTCGATCCGAGTCTGATCGGTGGCTTCATCGTCAGCATGGGCTCCCAAGTCATTGACGCCAGCCTTTCTGGTCAGGTGCGCCGCCTCGGACTGGCGCTGGCCCAGGTGAGCTAGCTCCTCTGCCCGCCCAATCTTCCGGATGGGCCTTCCTCCGGTAGCTCCCTCCCCGCCTCAAAGACTTCCCTTCCACCACCCCCCCTGTGGGGACTTCCTCCCATGGTTTCCATCCGCCCCGACGAGATCAGCGCCATCCTCAAGCAGCAGATTGAGGACTACGACAAGTCGGTTTCGGTCAGCAACGTCGGTACCGTGCTGCAGATCGGCGATGGCATCGCCCGCGTTTATGGCCTACAGCAGGTGATGGCCGGCGAACTGGTTCAGTTCGAGGACGGCACTGAAGGCATCGCCCTCAACCTCGAAGACGACAACGTCGGCGTGGTGCTGATGGGCGAAGGTCGCGGCATCCAGGAGGGCAGCACCGTCAAGGCAACCGGCAAGATCGCCGCCGTGCCCGTTGGCGACGCCATGCTTGGCCGGGTTGTGAATTCGCTGGGCCAGCCCATCGACGGCAAGGGGGACATCGCCACCACCGAAACTCGCCTGATCGAATCAATGGCGCCTGGCATCATCCAGCGCAAGTCGGTGCACGAGCCCATGCAAACGGGTATCACCGCCATCGACGCCATGATTCCGATTGGCCGGGGCCAGCGCGAGCTGATTATTGGCGACCGTCAGACGGGCAAAACCGCTATCGCCATCGACACGATCATTAACCAGAAGGGCGAAGATGTCGTCTGCGTTTATGTGGCCATTGGTCAGAAGGCCGCATCCGTAGCCAACGTGGTCGAAGTGCTGCGGGAGAAGGGAGCCCTCGATTACACAATCGTGGTAGCTGCTAGTGCCTCCGAGGCTGCAGCCCTTCAATACCTGGCTCCCTACACCGGTGCGGCGCTGGCCGAATCGTTCATGTACAAGGGCAAGGCCACCTTGGTGATTTACGACGATCTCACCAAGCAGGCCCAGGCCTATCGCCAGATGTCCCTGCTGCTGCGTCGCCCCCCTGGTCGTGAGGCCTACCCAGGCGACGTCTTCTACTGCCACAGCCGTTTGCTTGAGCGTGCCGCCAAGCTCAGCGATGCCATGGGCAAAGGCTCGATGACCGCACTGCCGATCATCGAAACCCAGGCCGGTGACGTATCTGCCTACATCCCCACCAACGTGATCTCGATCACCGATGGCCAGGTGTTCCTGAGTTCCGACCTGTTCAACTCCGGTCTACGCCCCGCCATCAACGTTGGTATTTCCGTTAGTCGGGTGGGCGGTGCTGCCCAGACCAAGGCGATCAAGAAGATTGCCGGTACCTTGAAGCTCGAGCTGGCCCAGTTCGATGAACTGGCTGCCTTCTCCCAGTTCGCCTCCGACCTTGATGCCGCAACTCAGCAGCAGCTCGGCAGGGGTAAGCGCCTGCGCGAGATTCTCAAGCAGCCCCAGTTCAGCCCCCTAATCCTGGCGGAGCAGGTGGCTGTGGTTTATGCCGGCGTCAAGGGCCTGATCGACGAAGTTCCCGTGGAGTCTGTGGTGCAGTTCTGCCGCGAGCTGCGCGAATACCTCAAGAGCAACAAGGCCGAGTTCATCTCCAAGGTGCAGACCGAGAAGCAGCTCAGCGACGAAGCTGAAGCCATGCTTAAGGATGCCATCAACGAGGTGAAGTCGACCATGCTCGCCTCCGTTTGAGGAGGGGCATAACTAATGGCAAACCTCAAAGATATCCGCGACCGGATTGGTTCGGTCAAGAACACTCGCAAGATCACTGAGGCCATGCGCCTGGTGGCAGCCGCCAAGGTGCGCCGCGCCCAGGAGCAGGTGCTGCGCAGCCGTCCTTTTGCTGACCGGCTCGCCCGAGTGCTGGAAAATCTTCAGTCACGCATGCGCTTTGAAGATGCCGACGCTCCCCTGCTCGAGCAGCGCGAGGTTGGCACCATCACCCTGCTTGTCGTTACCGGTGATCGGGGCTTGTGCGGTGGTTACAACGCCAACATCATCAAGCGCACGGAACTGCGCACCGCTGAATTGGTTGGCCAGGGCTACAAGGTGGATCTGGTATTGATCGGTCGTAAGGCGATCACCTATTTCCAGAACCGCGCTAATCAGTACACGATTCGTGCCACTTTTACCGGCCTTGAGCAAGTGCCCAAGGCTAGCGAGGCGATGGGTATTGCTAACGAAGTACTTTCGGAGTTCCTCTCTGGCAGCACTGATCGTGTCGAGATCATCTTCACCAAATTTATCAACCTGGTGAGCTCCAAGCCAGTTATCCAGACCCTGTTGCCCTTGGATCCCCAGGGCATTGCCATCCCTGAAGATGAGATCTTCCGTCTTACCACCCGGGATGGTCGGCTTGGAGTTGAAGTGGGTACGGCTACCAACTTGCAGCCCAAGCTGCCCTCCGACATCGTTTTTGATCAGAGCCCTGATCAGCTGCTTAATGCCCTGCTGCCCCTTTATCTGGAAAACCAGCTTCTGCGTTCTCTGCAGGAGGCCGCAGCTTCGGAGTTGGCCAGCCGGATGACGGCGATGAACAATGCCAGCGATAACGCCAAGGCTCTCGCTAAGAGCCTCACCCTCGACTACAACAAGGCCCGCCAGGCTGCTATCACCCAGGAGATCTTGGAAGTGGTGGGTGGCTCGGCTGGTATGTCCTGAGCCCGGGGACTGGTTTGGTGATCGAGCCTCTGTTTCCGGTGGCTCTTGGCAGGGTGCAGCTCGCGCCCGATCCTCTTGATACGGCGGTGCATCTTCAGGCCCTGCACTCTCTGCGGGGCCAAGCCAGTTCCAATCCCGATCCAGGCTGTGCTTGGACTGGGGACCTCAATGGTGTTTGGCAGTTGCAGCGGCAACCGGCGTTCGCACCCCTGATTGCTGTCTTGACAGGCCATGCAGAAGCTTTTCTGCAGCAATTGGGTTTCGATCTCAGCCGCGTCGCCCTGCACTTGCAACGCTGCTGGCCCGTGCTCAGTGAGCAAGGTCAGGTGGTAGGCCGTCACCACCATCCCAACGCTCACCTCAGCGCCATTTATTACTTCAATGGTGATGGCAGTGGCCGCAGCGGTTGTTTACGGCTGTGGCCGCATCGACAGGTCAATGAACTTGTGCCGGGTATGGCTGTTGGCCATGCTGGCCCGTTGGCGGCTTCGGCTTGGAGTGTGCCCTGGGTGGATGTGGCTCCCCGGGCTGGCTTGCTGCTGCTGTTCCCCAGCTGCCTGGATCACGCCGTGCTTTCCAACGATGACCCGGACGACTGGCGCTGCTCACTCAGTATTGATTTCGCCCTGACAGCCCCTTTGGCGGCAGAAGGGCACTCACTGCCAGAATATCTGGCTCCTCACCCCAGCCAGTGGCAGGCGCTTTGATGGCCGCGGTTCGTGCGGTTGGGCTGGAAGAATGGGCTTAACTGCCCACTCCGGCACCCCCCCGTGACCGAAACCCAGACCTTCACGATCACTGCCGAGTTTGAAGGCGCCGAGCACACCTTCCCCTGCCGCAGCGACCAAACCGTGCTTTCTGCTGCCGAGGTAGCCGAGGTGCCCTTGCCCTGTTCCTGCTGTTCAGGGGTCTGCACCACCTGTGCAGCCCTGATCCGTGAGGGCAGCGTTCACCAGCCCGATGCCATGGGAGTCAAGGCAGACCTGCAGCTAAAGGGCTATGCACTGCTTTGCGTTTCATTCCCCCGCTCAGATTTGCGGCTCCAGGCGGGCATGGAGGATGCCCTCTACGAAGCCCAGTTCGGTAAATACCAGAAATGAGGCCAGCGGCACTGGCACTGCAGCAGTTCACCCTGCAGCCACTTACTCTTCAGCTTCGCCGGCATCCGGGGCCGCTGCTGGCTCAGATCGAGGCTGCTCTGCGAATCCATGGTGAACCATTGCGCTGGGCCATCACCGCGGTGGAGGCCTCTGATCTCGATTCGGCAGGAGTGCTGGATTCCCTGCTGACCCTGGAAGCGGTAATGCTGGTGTGATAGCCAGCGCCCTACCTACCCTGCTGGTGATTCCCACCGGTATCGGCTGCGAGCTGGGCGGCTATGCCGGCGATGCTTTGCCCGCCGCCCGGTTGCTTGCGGCTGCGAGTGGTTGCTTGATCACCCACCCCAACGTCATGAACGGCGCGGCGCTCTATTGGAGCGATCCCCGCCTCCATTACGTAGAGGGTTCGGCCATGGATCGTTTTGCTGCTGGCTTGATCGCCCTCAAGCCGGTGCGTCAGCAGCGGCTGGGACTGCTGCTCGATGCGGGGATCGAGGAGGAACTGCGCTGGCGTCATCTGCAGGTGGCGGAGGGCTGCCGGGCCAGCCTCGGCCTGGATATCGGCCCGGTGGCAGTTAGTGACGAACCCCTGCAGGTGACGCTGAGCCAGG
This sequence comes from Cyanobium sp. NIVA-CYA 375, assembly GCF_056108345.1. Classification (NCBI taxonomy): domain Bacteria; kingdom Bacillati; phylum Cyanobacteriota; class Cyanophyceae; order Synechococcales; family Prochlorococcaceae; genus Cyanobium; species Cyanobium sp. NIVA-CYA 375. The sequence goes on from NZ_JBSYHW010000001.1 coordinate 24,718, forward strand.
GAGCAAGCGGGGCCAGCTGGGGTCAGCTGGGCCGCCCTGAGGCATTGCTGCGAGCCGGGAAGCGGCTGAAGGAGGCCGGCGCGACGGCTATCGCCGTAGTGGCCCGTTTCCCTGATGATCTTGGCAGTGAGGCGCTGAGCGCCTACCGCCAGGGATCAGGGGTGGACGCCCTGGCTGGTGCTGAGGCGGTGATCAGCCACCTGCTGAGTCGCGAGCTTGGCTTGCCCTGCGCCCATGCCCCAGCCCTCAGCCCCTTGCCCCTGGATAGGGGCCTTGATCCCAGGGCGGCCGGGGAGGAGCTGGGCTACACCTTCCTGGCTTGTGTGCTGGTGGGGTTGAGTCGGGCCCCAGATCTGGTGTTGTTGCCGGCTGCTGCAGCCGATCTGCTGCGGATTGAGCAGGTGGGGGCCCTGGTGGCCCCCGCTGGAGCCCTGGGTGGGGCCGCTGTGCTGGCCTGCGCCGAGCGCGGCATACCTGTGATTGCCGTACAAAACCCCTGTGTATTGCAGGTGAATGCTGCGGACTTGGGGCTAGAGGTGTGGGCCGCAGCCAGCTACGCCGAAGCTGCCGGTCTGCTGCTGGCCCTGCGGGAGGGTATCAGCCCTGCTGCCTTGAGAAGGCCATTGCCTCGGCTAGTGGTTTGAGCGCCCTACTGCAGGCAGGCCATGGGGTGGCGGGGAGAGACGCCCAGAGCCCGGGCGACGCCGGGATGACAGACCGCCCCATTGACCGTGTTGAGTCCCGATAGCAGTTCGGGCCGATCGGTGACGGCTTCTACCAGGCCCCGCCCCGCCATCACCAGGATGTAGGGCAGGGTGACGCTCACCAAGGCCTCGGTGGAGGTGAAGGGCACGGCCCCGGGCATGTTGCCGACGGCGTAGTGCAGCACGCCGTGGAGCGTGTGCACCGGATCGGTGTGGCTGGTTTCGCGGCTGGTGGCAATGCAGCCCCCCTGGTCGATCGCCACATCCACCACCACGGAGCCAGGTTTCATCTGGGCCACCAGCGCTTCGCTCACCAGGGTGGGAGCCCTGCCGCCGGCGGTGAGTACGGCGCCGATCAGGAGATCGGCACTCGGCACCAGGCGCTCGATCAGGCTTTTGTTGCTCACCAGGCTCACCAGCCGGCCGCGGCGGTGGGGCTCGAGGCTGCGCAGCCGCTCGGGCGAGCGATCCAGCAGGCACACCTCAGCGTCCATGGCGGCGGCGATCCGGGCCGCATTCCAGCCCACACTGCCTGCCCCCAGCACCACCACCCGAGCCGGCTGCACCCCGGTGCAGCCGCCGATCAGGATGCCGCGACCGCCGTGGGGGCGCTCCAGCAGATGGGCCCCCACCTGGGCTGCCAGCCGACCGGCGATTTCGCTCATCGGCGCCAGCAGGGGCAGGCTGCCGTCTTCGAGCTGCACGGTTTCGTAGGCCACGGCAGTGGTGCCGGCCTCCAGTAGGGCCCGGCCCACCTCCGGGTAGGCGGCCAGGTGCAGGTAGGTGAACAGCACCAGATCGGAGCGCAGGAAGCCGAATTCCTCGGGTTGGGGCTCCTTGACCTTCACCACCAGGTGGGCACCCCAGGCCTCCTCGGCGCCCACCAGCCTGGCCCCGGCAGCGGTGAAGGCGGCATCGCTGAAACCGGCCCCTAAACCTGCTCCCGCCTGGATGCGCACCTCCATGCCCTGACTCACTAAATCGGCCACCCCGTCTGGGGTGAGGGCCACGCGCTGCTCATCGCGTTTGATCTCCTTGGGCACGCCGATGCTTGCCATCGGGGCCGTTAGGCAGGCGCCGCTGGAGCTGGGGGGTGCCATGGTCGTGCTGCTGTTTGTGGTTCCAGGTTGGCTGCGGATGGCGATTGGCGCCATGCACGGTTATGCGGATGGTTTAGCGGGCGGCGATCGGCATGCGCCAGCCGCTGCCGAAAGCCCGGCCGCCGATCTTGAGCAGGGGGGGTGCCTGGCGCCGCTTGAACTCGGCCCGGCGCAATAGCTGCATCACCCGTTCGGCTAGCTCCGAGGGGGTGCCGCTGGCGATCAGCTGCTCCGGACTGGCCAACTCTTCGATGTAGGCCTTCAGAATCGGGTCGAGCTCGGCGTAGTCGGGCAGAGAATCGCTATCGAGCTGGTCGGGGCGCAGCTCGGCGCTGGGGGGTTTATCGCGGATCGCCCGCCCCACCAGCTCGCCGTCGCCTGGCAGCCCCAGCTCACGCCGGCAGGGGCCGGCGGCGGCCGAATCGAGCCAGGCGCAGAGCTCGAACACGCTGGTTTTGTAGAGGTCGCCGATCACGGCCAGGCCGCCGTTCATGTCGCCGTAGAGGGTGCAGTAACCCACGGCCAGCTCGCTTTTGTTGCCGGTGGAGAGCAGCAGCTGGCCCTGCTGGTTGGCCACAGCCATCAGCAGGGTGCCGCGGATGCGCGACTGCAGGTTTTCGGCGCTCAGGCCGCTGGGCGGGCCCGCCAGCACTGGTGTTAGGGCGGTGTCGAAGCTGGCCATCAGCGCTGCGATCTCAGCGGTGTGGCTGCCCAGGCCCAGGCGCCCAGCCAGGGCCTGGGCATCATTTAGGGAGCCTGCCGAGCTCCAGGGGGAGGGCATCATCAGTGCCTGCACCCGCTCACCTCCGAGGGCAGCGGCGGCAATCACGGCCACCAGGGCCGAATCGATGCCGCCGCTCAGGCCGAGCAGGGCACTGCTGAAGCCGCATTTGCGGGCGTAGTCGGCCACGCCCAGCACCAGGGCCCGAAACAATTGCTCGTTTTCAGTGGGCAAAGGCGCCACTGGCAAAGATGCCACTGGTGCTTTGCTGTTGACTTCCCAGCAGCTCACCTGCTCCTTGCAACTGGCCAGCTGACTCACTACTGCGCTGCTGGCATCCACCACGAAGCTGGCGCCGTCGAAGACCAGCTCGTCGTTGCCGCCCACCTGATTGACGTAGACCACCGGGCAAGCGAGCCGGCAGGCGGCGCGGCGGGCCAGGCTCTGACGCAGGGCCACTTTGGCCTGGCCAAATGGTGATGCCGAGAGGTTGAGCAGCAGGTCGATGCGGTTTGAGAGCAGTTCGGCGACGGGATCGGCACCAGCCAGGCGGTGGCCCTGCAGCTCCTCTTCAACCCAGAGGTCTTCGCAGATCGTTAGCCCCAAACGCCAGCTCCGGCCGCCCCGCTCAAGCTCCAGCACGCTGGGTCCCGTGGCGGCGCAGAAGTAGCGCTGCTCGTCAAAGACGTCGTAGGTGGGTAGCAGCCTTTTGCGGGCCACTACGCGCCAGCTGCCGGCTTCTAACAGGGCCACCGCGTTGAACAGGTTGGGTAACGTCGCCGCGCCGGAGGGCTCGGCCATGCCCACCAGCACGGCCAGCTGGGGCAGCTCCCGGGCCAGGCAGGCGGCCAGCTGGTTGAGCACGGCGCCCTGCTTAGCGATCAGGCTGGGGCGTAGCAGCAGGTCGCGCGGGGGGTAGCCCCAGAGGGAGAGTTCGGGGGTGAGCACCAGATCGGCCCCCTGGGCGGCGGCCTGACGGCTGGCCGCCAGAATCAGCTCGCCGTTGCCTGCCAGATCACCCACCAGCGGATTGAGTTGGGCCAGGGCGAGGCGCATCAGGGGCTTTTAAGGTGGCTTTTGAGGCGTCTTTTGAGTGGGTGGCTGAGGCTCGGATCGCCCAGGCCGTAGAGATTGTGCTCCATTAGTAGGGGCAGCAAGGACGCTGGCAGTTGGGCGGGGTCGGGGGTTTGGCGCACCGCCGAGCTGGCGCTGGCGGGAACCTGCAGGGGCAGAATTACTAATCGGCTCCCCAGCTCCGCGAGTCGCTCCAGTTGTTTGGGCTGCAGGGGCCAGCCCGCCCGGGGGGCGATCGCCAGCACGCAGGCCTTCAGCACGGCTTCGGCCTGTTTCCAGCTTGGGATCTGGACAGCCAAATCACTGCCCACCACAAACACCAGTTCGCGGCCAGGCCACTGGGCCGCTGCCCGCTCCAGGGTGTTGATCGCCCAGGGGCTGCTGAGCTCCTGCCGGTGGCTGAGCCTAGGGTTGCCGATGGCTGCCACCAGCTGGCCCAGCAGGGTGGCCCGTTGCTCCAGGGAGGCGCCGTGGTGTTTTTGCGGGTTGTCGCTGGCCCAGGTGGCAACCTGGGGATAGAGCTGCACCAGTCCCTCCAGCAGGGCCTGGTGGCCCCGGGTGGGCGGATCGGCGCTGGTGCCAAACAGGGCGACCGGCCCTTCTTTGGCCTTGACGACCCCGTTGCTCATGGCAGCAGGGCCTGCAGGTTGGCTGGGGGCTCACTTCGCTCGCCCAGCCACAGGCGCACTTGGGGATCGGTGAGGGCCAGGCGCCGCAGCAGGGCTCCTGGTCGGCCGCCTCTCTGGGCGCTCCGCAGCAGTTCGGCGGCGGCGAGCCGGCCGGTGAGCCGGGTGGTGTGCACGGCTAGGGCCGCCTGGGCCAGGGCTACCGGCGCGGCAGGAGCGAGGCTGAGCCCGCCGGTGAGCGGCGCCGCCAATAACAGCAGCTGGCGCAGCGCCCCAAGGGCCAGCTGGATACCGATCTGGGCTCCTCCCAGCAGGGCGTTGTGGCCGGAGAGCCGCCGCAGCAGCTGGCGGGCGCCGGCGCCATGCATCGGCAGGCCATAGAGCTGGCAGAGCTGCAGCACCAGGGCGGTGTCGCAGGCCAGGCCGCCGGCCAGATCCAGCAGCACCAGGGGGTTGGCTGCTACGCCGGTGGCCTTGAGGGCGGCAAAGCGGCCGATCAGGCTTTGGGCGGCCTGGCGGCTGGTCCCCAGGCGCCAGCGTTGCAGGGACTGGTGAAAGCGCTCCGCGCTGCCCAGGGCATTGAGGGCGAGCAACAGGCAGCCGTGTTGCTCCAGCAACAGCTGCAGCGACTGCCGCAGCGGCTCCACCTGCGGAGCTTGAACAACGCTGCGCACCCGGCCATCGGCCAGCAGCTGGGGTTGGCGGGGCGCGGCGGCCACCGGGATCAACTCCAGCTGCCGGGCAGCTGCCGGCAGCCGCCGCTTGATGCTGGCGATCAGCTCGGCCTGCTCGGCCTCGCTCCAGCAGTCGCAGCGGTTGAGCACCAGCAGTACCGGCTTGCCGCTGGCTAGCAGGGGCGCCAGGGCGTCGTGCTCGACGCTGGTGAGGTCGCCGTCTAGCACCAGCAGCACCAGATCTGAGCCGAGGGCTACTCGGGCCGCCAGTCGGGCCCTGGCGGCCGCGGCGATCTCATCGATGCCAGGGGTGTCCACCAGCTCCACCCGGCTTAGCCCCGCCATGGGTTGCGCCCAGGCCTGGGCCTGCTGGTGGCGCGTGCAGCCGTGGGCCACGTCGGTGGCGAAAGCCGCCTCCCCCAGCAAGGCGTTGAGCAGGCTCGACTTGCCCACCCCCACACGGCCGAACACGGCCACCCGCAGACTGCGCTGCTGCAGGCGCCCTAGCTGGCGATCCAGGGCCAGCAGCTGGCCGGCCAGCTGGCTTTGCTCGCGGCCGCTGAGCTTGAGCTGGCGGCGCCACTGGTCCAGCAGGGATTGGCAGCGCTCCGGGATGGCGGGCGCCTGCTGGGCGCACGGTTCGGGCCTCATGGCCGCATCCCTTCGCCCGCCGGTTGGGGACGGCGCCACCAGCCCGCCAGCACCGCCAGCACCGCCTCAGCGCCAATCACGCCCACGAAGCCGCCGAATTCATCCACCACGACGCGAACGCCGCTGCTGTTGCGCCGGAAGCCCGTGAGCAACCGGTCGGCCCGGATCATTTCCGGCACGTAATCGACCGGCTCGCTTAGGGAAGCGGCAGTGCGATTGCCCTCACCCTGAAGCAGGGCTGTCAGGAGCCGCTCCCGGCCGGCCACGCCCAGCACCTCATCCACCTCTTCACCCAGTACTACCCACCACTCGGCGTTGTTGGCCAGCAGGTCTTCACGCAACTGCTCCAGGCTGGTCGCCCCATCGAGGGTGGGAGCCGCCACCCGTGGTGTCATCAGATCGCGGGCGGTGAGGTCGTTTAGCTGGAACACCTTGGCGATCATGGCTGCTTCATCGGCCTCGATTTGGCCCTTCTGGGAGCCCAGCCGGGCCAGGAGGCGAATCTCTTCTTCGTCGGTGCTGATCTCGTTTTCGGCTGTGATGGCCGGCAGCAGCCGCTCTAGTAGCAGCACTAGGGGCAGCATCAGGCTGGTCAAGATCGCCAAGGCCGGGGCGCTGGCCAGGGACACAGGTAGGGCTAGGCGGCTACCAAGGGCCTTTGGCAGGATTTCCCCAAGCAGGATCACCAGCACGGTGAGGCCAACGGAAAACAGGGGCAGGGCGATTCCATCGATGCCCTGCCGCTTGAAAACGATGGCGGCGTAGCCGCCCAGCATCAGGCTGCCGAAAATGTTGAAGCCGTTGTTGGCGATCACCAGCACCGACAGGGTGCGGCCCAGCCGCTGGCGCAGCTGCTCCAGGCGCCGTGCGCCGCGCACGGGCTTGCTACGGGCGGCAAGTTCATGCACCCGCACCGGGTTCACGGTGAGTAAGGCTGCCTCAACCCCTGAGCACAGGGCCGAACCGGCGATCACCAGCACCACCAGCAGCGCCAGGGTGAGCAGGTCGTTCATTCCGCCATTTCGCCGCTCGCCATCTACCTATTAAATCGGCTTCGCCAGCGTCTGTCCCGCTGCCTGCTCCAAACTGGGCTTATGCAGGGCCCGCCGGCCGCTTTTTTATGTTCGATCAGTCGACCTTCGCCCAGCGGCGTCAACGCTTCTTCGCCCAGCTCGGGGAAGCTGCTGCCGTGATTCCGGCTGCTGCGCTGGTGACCCATCACGCCGACTGCGAGTGGCCCTTCCGCCAAAACAGCGACTTTTGGTATCTGACTGGTTTTGATGAACCCGAGGCGGTGGCCCTGTTTTTGCCCCACCGGCCCGAGGGTGAGCGCTACGTGCTGTTTGTGCAGCCCCGCGAGCCCAGCGCAGAGGTTTGGAATGGTTTCCGTTGGGGTACGGAAGGCGCGGTGGCCGAGTTTGGCGCCGACCTAGCCCACCCGCGCAGCGAGCTAGAGCAGCGCCTGCCCGACTACCTCAGGGGCGCTGAGGGCATCGCCTTTCGCGTTGGCAAGCACCCGAAGGTGGAGCCGCTGGTGCTGGCGGCTTGGGCCGCTCAGCTCGACCGAGCCCCCCGCAGCGGCCGGGCCGCCCTGGGCCTGGTGGCCCCCTGTCCGCTGCTGCACGAGTTGCGGCTGCGCAAGGGCCCCGAGGAGCTGGAGCGCATGCGCGAGGCGGCGCGAATCTCCGCCGAGGCCCACGAGCTGGCCCGCCAGGTGGTGCGGCCTGGCCTCAATGAGCGGCAGGTGCAGGCCGTGATTGAGCAGCACTTCCTAGAGCAGGGTGCCCGTGGCCCGGCCTACGGCACGATCGTTGCCGGCGGCGATAACGCCTGCGTCTTGCACTACATCGCCAACAACGCCCCGCTGAATGACGGCGATCTGTTGTTGATCGATGCCGGTTGCTCCTTAGCCGATTACTACAACGGCGACATCACCCGCAGCTTCCCGATCAACGGTCGCTTCAGTGCTGAGCAGCGCGCCCTCTACGAGCTGGTGCTTGCGGCACAGGAGGCGGCGGTGGCCTCGGTGGCCCCGGGCTTCAGCGCTGAAGGGGTGCATGAGACCGCCCTGCGGGTGCTGGTGGCGGGCCTGCTGGACCTAGGGCTGCTGGCGGGATCCCTCGATGGGGTGATCGAGCAGGGGGCCTACCGCCACCTCTACATGCATCGCACCGGCCACTGGCTGGGTCTTGATGTTCACGATGTGGGGGCCTATCGCCTCGGTGAGCACCACGTGGAGCTGGAGCCGGGCATGGTGCTCACCGTGGAGCCGGGCCTCTACGTGAGCGATCGGCTGCCGGTGCCAGAGGGCCAGCCGGAGATCGAGGCGCGCTGGAAGGGTATCGGCATTCGCATCGAAGACGATGTGGCCGTGACCAGCCACGGCCATGAAAATCTCACTGCCGCTGCCCTGAAGTCGCCGGCGGCGCTGGAGCGCTGAGGCTTAGGGCTGGGCAGGGCAGGGCAGAGCATCAGTCCAGCAGCGGCAGCAGCAGATCCAGCAGGTTGGCCGTGCTTGGAATCACCGCATCGGCGCCGGCCTGCAGCAGCTTGGCTTCGTAGGCAGCCCGTGGCTCAGGCTGCCCGTGCAGATGGGGTGGCGCTACCGCCAAGCTCAAGAAGCGTTGCCCGGGGTGTTGCTCGCGGGCCCGCCGCACTGTCAGCACATCAGCCACCGTGTCGCCTAGGTAGGCCACTGGCGCTGCGGTGGCCCCCAGGCTCTCGCCGGCCAAGCGGCTGGCTAGCTGCAGCAAGCCGGTGGGATTGGGCTTGTCGGGTGCATCTCCCATGGCGATCAGGGGCGGATTGGCGAGCCCCAGGCGGGTTTCCAGCACGTAACGGCAGGAGGGGGGCTCAGCGCCACTCACGAAGCCGTAGGCCAGACCTGCAGCCTCCAGAGCGGCAAAAAAGGCTTGCTGCACCAGTAGGGGCTCGTCGCCGATGAAGCCCCGCCACTGGCCGGGATCGCCGGCGGGATCGCCGCCGAAATAGAAGCCTTCGAACACCGCCACCAGCTCCTCAAGCGCCGGCAGTGGGGTATGGCCGGTGCGGCGCAACAGCTCCATCGAGGCCTGCCAGTCGTTGTTCCAGCTTCCTTCGCTCTTGAGGGCGTCGATGGCGGCGAGCTCGGGACGCTGGCCATGGAAGTGGTGCACCGTTTCGATGATTGCCCGGCGGTAGCTGGCGCTCACATCGCGGATTACGCCGTCGATGTCGAACAGAACTATGGCCCGGGGCAAGGAGGCAGACAGGGGCATCAAAATTGGCTTTCAGGAACGGGCATCGTTTTCAAACTGGACGCTGGCTGCAGCGGTGGCCTCACTGCCGAACAGTTCAGCTGCCAGTGCCGGGCTGATCGTGAAGGTGTTCAGCCCTTCAGCGGCCAGGCGGCTGAGTTCGCTGGGCTGGCGCAAGCTGGCCACCAGCAGCCGCACGCTGGAGCCGAGCCCCGCAAGGCAGCGCTGCATGGTGACCACTTCGTCTACCCCATCACGCCCCTGATCCTGGATGCGGCCCAGATAGGGGGCGATGTATGCGACTCCCAGGGCCGCGCCGATCAGCACCTGGTGGGGCTCGTAGCAGGCGGTGAAGGTGACTGCAACGCCAGCGCCAACCAGCTCTCTGGCAACTGCTGCTCCTTGCTGGGTCACCGGCAGCTTGACGGCGATGCGGCCGGGGGCCAGGGCCGCCAGTGCCTGGCCGCAGCGCAGCATCTCTGCCTCGGTGGCGCCCCATGCCTGCAGCTGGAGTTCGGCGATGCCATGGGCCAGAGCCGTGCGGCTGAGCTCTGCCAGGCCCTCGAGGCTGCAGGGCTGGGCGGCCCGGCGCAGCAGGGTGGGGTTGGTGGTTACTCCGTGAAATAGGCCGCTGGGCAGCCACTGCTGCCAGGCTTTGGGATCGGCTGAATCGAGGAACAGGCGCAGGGCCATAGCCGCAGACAGGGCCGAGAGCGGCCAGGCGGCTGGTAGGTTAGTTCTTTGCTCTGTTGCCTTGAGCACTGACCCCATGACAGCCATCGAGAGCGCCCCTGACGCAGCAGTAACCGATATGGCCGAAGTGGCTGTGGCTGCCGAAGACACCACCACCCAGGGGCGCCCGGTGATGCGTGGCGGTAGTGCGGCTCTGGCCACCGCCACCATCGATGAAGATGGTGTGCCCTCTGGCTATACCCCCAAGGCTGACGAAGGTCGTTTCCTGCTCAAGATCCTGTGGCTGCCTGACAACGTCGCCCTGGCGGTAGATCAGATTGTTGGTGGTGGCCCAAGCCCCCTTACTTCCTACTTCTTCTGGCCTCGGGAAGATGCCTGGGAAACTCTTAAATCTGAGCTTGAAGCCAAGAGCTGGATCACCGACAACGAGCGCGTTGAAGTGCTCAATAAGGCCACAGAGGTGATCAACTATTGGCAAGAAGAAGGCAAGGGCAAGAGCCTCGATGACGCCAAGCTCAAATTCCCCGATGTCACCTTCTGCGGTACCGCCTGAGTCTTTATTGTGCCTACCATTGGCACAATAAGTTCACTCAATGAGCGCCCCTAGCGGGGCGTTTTTTATGCATTGTTTTAACTAATTTATGGGTGAAACCAAAAAATCCGGAAGTCAACCATAGTGGCGAACTTCCGGAGAGCAGCTGCGTAAATTGCAGGCAAGAAAGGTTGGTGAGTGTGGCCTATCTTGGTTTTAACTGAATTTTCAGTTAACCTTGCTGGCTTGGAAGCGGGCGCGAGCCATAGCTAGGGCCTGCTGTGCCTTGAACTTATCGGGACTGGCTGCCTTGCCATCAAAAGCGGCTACAGCCGATTGGGCTACCTCAAAGGCAGCTTCGGCGGTAGTTGCGTTTATTGAGCTGCCCAGCTCAGCGGCGTTCACTAAAACGGTGACCTCGTCGGCCTCCACTTCCGCGAATCCGCCCATCAAGGCGATCGAGGACCAAGCGCCGCCTGATCGCAGCCGCATAACTCCCGTATCTAAGGCAGCCAACATCGTGACGTGACCAGGCAGGATGCCCACCTGACCAGTAGTGCTGGGCAGGATCACCTCTTCGGCGGTTCCATCAAAAACGCTCTGATCGGGTGCCAGAACGCGCAGGGTGAGACTCATGGTTGAGGTTCCTCAGAATGGGGGAGGGGATCAACCCTTAGCTTCGGCAAGGATCTTGGCGGCCTTGGCCTTTACCTGATCGATATTGCCCACCAAGTAGAAAGCAGCTTCCGGTAGGTCGTCTAGTTCACCGGCCAGAATCATGTTGAAGCCCTTGATGGTGTCGTCCAGCTTGACGTACTCACCCTTTTGACCAGTGAAGATCTCGGCTACGAAGAAGGGCTGGGAGAGAAACTTCTCGATCTTGCGAGCCCGATCCACCGTGCGGCGGTCGTCCTCGGAGAGTTCGTCGAGACCAAGAATCGCAATGATGTCTTGGAGCTCTTTGTAGCGCTGCAGGGTGCTCTGCACAGAGCGGGCAGTGCGGTAGTGCTCATCACCCACCACCGCTGGCTGCAGCATGGTGCTGGTGGAATCCAAGGGGTCTACGGCAGGGTAGATGCCCTTGGAGGCCAGACCACGGCTGAGCACGGTGGTGGCATCCAGGTGGGCAAAAGTGGTGGCAGGTGCCGGGTCAGTGAGGTCGTCTGCGGGCACGTAGACGGCCTGGATCGAAGTGATCGAGCCTTCTAGGGTGGAGGTGATGCGCTCCTGCAGCATGCCAACGTCAGTGCCGAGGGTGGGCTGGTAGCCCACAGCAGACGGCATCCGGCCCAAGAGGGCTGACACCTCAGAGCCGGCTTGCACGAAGCGGAAGATGTTGTCGACGAAAAGCAATACGTCTTGCTTGTTGGTGTCGCGGAAGTGCTCAGCCATGGTGAGAGCCGATAGGCCCACGCGCATGCGGGCTCCTGGTGGCTCGTTCATCTGGCCGTAGCAAAGGGCCACCTTCGACTTGGAAAGGTCTTCGGAGTTGATCACACCCGACTCCTTGAATTCCTCGTAAAGGTCGTTGCCTTCGCGGGTGCGCTCGCCAACGCCGGCGAACACGGAAACTCCGCCGTGCTCCTTGGCGATGTTGTTGATCAGCTCCTGGATCAACACTGTCTTGCCTACCCCAGCACCGCCGAACAGGCCAACCTTGCCGCCTTGGCGGTATGGGGCCAGCAGGTCAATCACTTTGATGCCGGTTTCAAACACCTTTGGCTTTGTTTCCAGCTCGGTGAGGCTGGGGGCGGCGCGGTGAATAGAGGCGGTCTCATTGGTAGTGACAGGACCCTGCTCGTCTACAGGCTCCCCGAGCACGTTGAAGATGCGGCCGAGGGTGGCTTCACCTACGGGTACGCAGATTGGGGCGCCGGTATCGAGTGCTTCCATGCCGCGCACCAAGCCATCGGTGGTGCTCATTGCCACAGCGCGCACCCGGTGGTCACCCAGTAACTGCTGAACCTCAGCCGTTAGGGCGACCAATTGGCCGGCGGAATTGGTGGCTTCGATTCGAAGTGCGTTGTAAATCTTGGGCAGCTTGCCGGCAGGGAATTCAACGTCTAAAACCGGGCCAATCACCTGCCGGACGGTGCCTTTGGTGCCGGTGGCGGTAGCAGCTGCCATAGGTAGGGAAATCTCAGGGAAGCGCAGGGGGAATCAGCCCGCCTGAAGCGGCGCAACCTTACCACCGCGTTAGGCGCTCCTGGTTGCCCCACGCCTGTACGCATGGGCCGGTTCGGTCACCCGCACAGCCAGGGGCTGGGCAGGAATGGGACGGGCGGCATAAGTTGGCACTCGTTGAGCTCGAGTGCTAAATCGCCGTTTCGGCCCACTCTTGTTCACTGTTCTGTGGCGTCTTTGACGCCATGTCATTGCTGTCGCAATTCATCCATGGCTGCTGTTTCTCTCAGCGTCTCCACGGTTAAGCCCCTCGGAGATCGCATTTTTATCAAGGTGTCCGAATCGGAGGAGAAAACCGCCGGCGGCATCCTTCTGCCCGACACCGCTAAAGAAAAGCCCCAGGTGGGTGAGGTGGTGCAAATCGGCCCCGGCAAGCGCAACGACGATGGCAGCCGTCAGGCTCCTGAGGTCAGCATTGGCGACAAGGTGCTTTACAGCAAGTACGCCGGCACCGACATCAAGCTCGGCAGCGACGAGTTTGTGCTGCTTTCCGAAAAGGACATTCTCGCCATCGTCAACTGACGACTGGTTGCTCATTGATTTCGACCTAACCTCATAACGACATCGCCTTCCATGGCTAAGCGCATTATTTATAACGAGAACGCCCGCAGGGCCCTCGAAAAAGGCATCGACATTCTGGCTGAGGCCGTTGCTGTCACCCTTGGCCCCAAGGGCCGCAACGTGGTGCTCGAGAAAAAGTTTGGTGCTCCCCAGATCATCAACGACGGCGTCACCATCGCCAAAGAGATTGAACTCGAAGACCACATCGAGAACACTGGTGTTGCCCTGATCCGTCAGGCGGCCTCCAAGACCAACGATGCCGCCGGTGACGGCACCACCACCGCCACGGTGCTGGCCCACGCCATGGTCAAGGCTGGCCTGCGCAACGTGGCTGCGGGCGCAAACGCCATCACCCTCAAAAAGGGCATCGATAAAGCTTCCGACTTCCTCGTGGGCAAGATCAAAGAGCACGCTAAGCCGATCTCCGACTCCAGCGCCATTGCCCAGGTGGGCACGATCTCCGCCGGCAACGACGAAGAGGTTGGGCGCATGATCGCCGATGCCATGGACAAGGTCGGCAAGGAAGGCGTGATTTCCCTGGAAGAAGGGAAATCAATGGTTACCGAGCTCGAGGTCACCGAAGGCATGCGCTTCGATAAGGGCTACATCTCGCCCTACTTCGCCACCGACACCGAGCGCATGGAAGCGGTGCTCGAAGAGCCCTACATCCTGCTCACCGATAAGAAGATCGGTTTGGTGCAGGATCTGGTGCCCGTGCTTGAGCAGATCGCCCGTACTGGCAAGCCCCTGCTGATCATCGCCGAGGACATCGAGAAGGAAGCCCTCGCCACCCTCGTGGTCAACCGCCTGCGCGGCGTGCTCAACGTTGCCGCCGTCAAGGCTCCTGGCTTCGGCGATCGCCGCAAGGCCATGCTCGAGGACATCGCCGTTCTCACCAACGGTCAGCTGATCACCGAGGACGCTGGTCTCAAGCTGGAGAACGCCAAATTGGAGATGCTGGGCACCGCCCGCCGCATCACCATCAACAAGGACACCACCACCATCGTGGCCGAAGGCAATGAGGCGGCTGTCAAGGCCCGCTGCGAGCAAATTCGCAAGCAGATGGACGAAACCGACTCCTCCTACGACAAGGAGAAGCTGCAGGAGCGTCTCGCCAAGCTGAGCGGTGGTGTGGCCGTGGTCAAGGTGGGTGCCGCCACCGAGACTGAGATGAAGGACAAGAAGCTGCGCCTGGAAGACGCCATCAACGCCACTAAGGCGGCCGTTGAAGAAGGCATCGTTCCTGGTGGTGGCACCACCTTGGCCCACCTGGCTCCCGCCCTTGAGGAGTGGGCTGCGGCCAACCTTTCCGGCGAAGAGCTGATCGGCGCCCACATCGTGGCCTCCGCCCTCACCGCTCCGCTGATGCGCATCGCCCAAAACGCCGGCGTTAATGGCGCTGTCGTGGCTGAGAACGTGCGCAACAAGCCCTTCAACGAGGGCTACAACGCCGCCACCGGCGAGTACGTAGACATGCTGGCTGCCGGTATCGTCGACCCCGCCAAGGTGACCCGCTCCGGTCTGCAAAATGCCGCCTCTATCGCCGGCATGGTGCTTACCACCGAGTGCATCGTGGCTGACATGCCAGACAAGAAAGATGCTGCTCCCGCCGGTGGCGGCATGGGCGGCGGCGACTTCGACTATTGATCCCCTTCGGGGATTCGAGCCGAATTTTCCAACCTCAAATCTGATCAATCGGGAGGGCTTCGGCCCTCCTTTTTTGTGCTCTAAATAGGCAGGCCTGATTGGCTAGCCGTTTAGCGTATTCAGGCTTTAGCCGGCTTAAAGTTGAGGGCTGCGCCGTTGTTGCAGTAGCGCTTGCCAGTGGGCTTAGGACCGTCGTCAAACACGTGGCCCTGATGGCCGCCGCAGCGCTTGCAGTGATATTCGGTGCGAGGCACGATCAACTTGAAGTCCACCTTGGTGGCGATCCCGTTGGGCAGCGGTTGCCAGAAGCTGGGCCAGCCGGTGCCACTCTCGTATTTGGCCTTGGAGCTAAATAGGGGCAGGGCGCAGCCAGCACAAACGAAAGTGCCTGGGCGTTTTTCGCTGTTCAAGGGGCTGGAGAAGGGCCGTTCGGTGCCCTCCTGGCGCAGCACGTTGTAGGCGGCCGGGCTCAGCCGTTGTTTCCAGCTGGCTTCGCTGAGTTGCCAGGCGGGATCTTGGGCCTTGGAAGCTGCTTCGGCGCGGGAGACGCCAGTGAATAAGGCGCCCAGGCTTGATCCCAGGGCTACCAGCAGATTGCGTCGCGGCATTGGCATCAAAGACCTATCCGAGCCAGCCGGCGCTGAGCACAACAGCCAGGCCAAGAAAAATTGCCAGCAATGTCCAGCTGATGCGGTTGAGGGTGGCTTCGGCGCTACGGGCACTGGTGAACATGGACCCGCCGCTAGCGGCCAGCCCGCCCATGCCATCGCCCTTGGGGCTATGAAGCAGCACGCTGATGATCAGCAGCACGCCGCTGCCGATCCAAACCCAGGACAACACCGATGTGACCATGCGCGCTCCAGTCTTCCTGCAGGCTAGGACCAGCGCAGGCTAGACGCCCAGGGCCTGGGGGATGGGGCTGGGCTCGGAGCTGGCGCCAGCTGGCAGAACTAGGGATTCACCGCTCATGTTTGGCGGCTTGGGCAGGTGCAAGATCTCCAGCAGGGTCGGGGCGATGTCGGCTAGGCCGCCATGGTCACGCAGCAACACGTTGGTGCCATGGCCGGGCAGCTTGCGTTTCTCTCCCTCCACAAGAATCACCGGAACTGGGTTTGTGGTGTGGGCGGTCCAAGGCCGACCATCCGGACCCTCCATTACCTCGGCATTGCCGTGGTCTGCGGTGATCAGCAGCGTGCCTCCCATGCGGTTAGTTGCCTCCATCAGCCGCCCTACGCAGGAATCCACAGTGCTTATGGCGTCAATTGTGGCTTTCATTTTGCCGGTGTGCCCCACCATGTCTGGGTTGGCGTAGTTGATCACCACCAACGCATAAATGCCCTTCTGTATGGCCGCAATACAACTTTCGGTCAGCTGGCCGGCAGACATTTCTGGCGATAGGTCGTAGGTCGCTACCCGCGGTGAGGGCACTAGGTGGCGATCTTCGCCGGGGAATGCCTGCTCAATTCCCCCATTCATGAAGTAGGTGACATGGGGATATTTTTCCGTTTCAGCGGTGCGGAACTGGCGCAGACCCGCACCGGAAACAACCTGCCCAAGCAGTCCGTCGAGGGATTCGGGAGGGAAGGCAACAGCAACAGGCAGCCCTTTTTCGTACTGGGTGAAGGTCACCACATCGAGGGGAGCTGGACGCTCCCTGACAAAGTCGTCAAAGTCGGGCAAGACCAGGGAGCGGATCAACTGGCGCACCCGATCGGGCCGGAAGTTGAAACACACCAAGCCGTCGCCTGCATTGATCAGCCCTTCAGACAACCGCAAGGGTTCGAGGAACTCATCGCCGATTTCTTGGGCGTAGGAGGCGTGGATGGCATTGACCGGGCTGAGCTCGGAGATCTCGCTCGGTTCGGTGTAAAGCCGATAGGCCTTTTCGGTGCGGTCCCAGCGGTTGTCGCGATCCATTGCCCAGTATCGGCCGCAGAGGGTGGCGATACGGCCCACACCGGCGCGGCTGATCTGCTCTTGAACCTGGGTGACAAAGCGGGGGGCGCTGCTCGGGTCCGTGTCTCGGCCATCCGTGATCACGTGGATGCAGACATCCTTGAGACCTCGGCTAGCAGCCCAGTGCAACAAACCACCTAGGTGGGTGATGTGACTATGAACACCACCATCTGAGCAAAGGCCGATCAGGTGCATAGTGCCGCCCCTAAGAAGCAGGCCATCAGCCAAGGCATTGAGCACGGGGTTGGCGGCCAAGCTGCCGTCCTTGACTGCCTGGCTGATCCGCACCAGCTCCTGCCGAATGATCCGACCGGAGCCGATGGTGAGATGCCCCACCTCGGAGTTGCCCATTTGGTCGTCTGGCAGGCCAACTGCGGCGCCGCTCGCTTCTATCAATGTGTGGGGATAGGCGTGCCAGAGGGCATCCATCACCGGTGTGCTGGCAGCACGAATGGCGTTGCGTTCAGAATTTTGGCAATAGCCCCAACCATCAAGAATGGCGAGTACAACCGGGGCTACGCAAGCTGAAGGCCGGAAGGCCGATCCTGGGCCCGGAGCCAATGTGGATTGCTGCTGGGAGGGAATAGCTGTCACCCGACTCACCTAGCGGCGTTGAACCATCGACTTCCGTACCTAACTTACAGTGCAATTGTGCTGCGATCCCCGCGATCTCTACGGGGTCAGCCTTTGGGCACACAGCCAATTAGCCCCGGCCGACTCGCTTGATTTCCTGATGCATCGGCTCGAACTGCTCTCGGCCCTGGATTTGGGCCGCACGCTTGACCGGCTCGCTTCCCAGGTACTGGAAGGAGTCACAGACAGCCGCTCCCTAGTGCTACTAGGCATACCCACCCGTGGGGTGGCGTTGGCAGAGGTTCTGGCCTCACGGCTGGCCGTATTGGCCGGCCATCCGATCGACCAGGGCAGTGTCGATCCCACTTTTCATCGAGATGACCTTGAGCGTGTTGGCACCCGGCTTGGCCAGCCGACCGAGTTGCCTGTGGCGCTGGATGGGCGTCAAGTGGTGTTGGTGGATGACGTGATTTTTACGGGACGAACCGTGCGGGCGGCCCTAGAAGCCCTGCAGGCTTGGGGAAGGCCGAAGCGAGTCAGCTTGCTGGCCATGGTGGATCGCGGTCACCGGGAGTTGCCGATCCAGCCTGATTTCTGTGGTCGTGTGGTGCCAACCAGTCGCCAAGAATCAATCCAGCTTTGTCTGCAGGCTATCGATGGCGAGGAGGGAGTTTTTTTGCAGCGGCCAGAGCCCTAGCAATAGCCAGGTAAGGGATCAGACAAGAGTCAGCTCATCGGAGCGGAAATGGGCCCGAAATTTTCCGAAGGCCACTATCACCGGCAGGGTTGGGCTGATCACCCGGCCTTTCCACTCGTTGAGCACGGTGACTACCTCGCCTTGCTGACCCTTCAGGTCGAAGGCGACTCCGCGGTGTTGGGGGTGGTGGTAGACAACCACGCTCTGGGAGACCTGAACCTGATCACCTGGCTGCATGGCTCCATGCTTCATCGCGCGGCCAATCTTGTCACGCGCCAATCACCGCCGGGTAGAACGGCGCTGGCAGGCCGTCTCCGGACCGGCTTCCACTATCTGGCCGCCCAAGGACCGACAGGCCTCCTGGAATGCGGCCCACTCGTCCATACCCTGGGCAATTCGCTGGCGCACCTGGGCATCGAGTTGGGCGGAGGGCACGGTGTGGGGTAGCTGGCCGTGGGCGTCGTGTTCCCGCTCCTGGGGCGCCAATCCTTCGATTCCCTTCTGAACCTTGGCTTGTAGGCCGCGGCTCTGGGTTTTCCACCAGGGATGGTCGATGCGGGTGAGGGCCTCGAGGGCTTCCCACCAGCGCTTTTGATCGGTGAGACCCTTTGCTCGCTCCCACTGCAGACGGTTGCGAGTCCAGTTTTCGCTGAGCTTGTCGCCCAGGCTGTCGCCGTCAGCCCGTTGGTCATCACCCATCACAGCCAGGATCTTTAGGGCTGCAGGCAGGTCGCCCTCCTGGAAGCGTGCTAGGGCGCGCTGCTGCAGGTTTTGCTGCCAGACCAGCAGTCGTTTGCGGTCGGCCTCGCTTCCGGCCAAGGAGTTCACCAGTTGCAATTGCAGCTGCAGGGCATCGCCCCAGCGTTCTTGCTGCCAGAGCTGGGCCGCTTTACGGCGCCGGCAGCTGCCCTGTTCTGTCGGGGCCTGTCCCCCCAGCCAGCGCAGGGCTTCGAGCTGCTCGCTGTAGCGCAGGCATGCTTCCAGATCGCCGCTCTTGGCCGCCTGCTCCAACTTTTGCGGCAACTGCTGCTCCCACCAGTAGGTAGCCCCAATGCCACAGGCCACAAGACCCAGGGTGAGACCAAGCCAGAAACGGGGCAGCCTGTGGCGGCGCAGGGCCAAGGCAAATACAGAAATATGAGTCTTATTTTTATGGACGTTGCGGTCCAGATGCAGCTAGCTGAGGGCAGCGCTTGCGGCGTCCACTTGAATTTGCGCCGGCGATTCTCAGCGCACTGGGCCCAGCAGCTGGGCGGCTCTGC
The DNA here is from genome assembly GCF_056108345.1 of Cyanobium sp. NIVA-CYA 375. Lineage (NCBI taxonomy): Bacteria > Bacillati > Cyanobacteriota > Cyanophyceae > Synechococcales > Prochlorococcaceae > Cyanobium > Cyanobium sp. NIVA-CYA 375. Next base: position 43,609 of record NZ_JBSYHW010000001.1, read on the forward strand.
GGCGACCGCTGCGTAGATCCGTGACCTCCAGCATCAGCTGGCCCTGCCCATTGACGGCAAAGGACAACCGCAGACAGTCTTCCCCCGGCTGCCCTGGTGTGTCCAAAGCCAGATCCGGGGGCTGCTGGCTCCAGGGCACCACGCGGGCCTCCCCAGCCGGTCGCGGCCGCAGCACCGGTAGTCCGGCCTCAAACACCACCTCGCTGCGCCGCTCGTTGTCTGGTTCCCCAAGCAGCAGCTCCAAGCTTCGCTGGTTGGCGCTGCTGCAGGCCAGCACGATTTCCAGGGGGCGCTCACTTGGCCAGGTCTGCCCCGCCACAAACAGCGGTTGCCAGTGGTGGCGGCTGGAGCGCTGATCCCAGCAGCGCAGGCAAATTCCAAAGCTCAGCACATCGCGCACCCGCACCCCCGGTGTGAGGGCTAGGGCTCCCAGTGCCACCGCCTCCACCGGCCGGCTTTCCAGCAGGGGAATGCCGCCGCAGCGCTCCTGCAGCCATTGGCGGATCAGGGGCATGCGGCTGCTGCCCCCAACCGGCAGCAGGGCAGTGATTTGGTTTAGGGCCAGGCCATCACGGCGGGCCCCCGCCAGCACGATCTCCATTAGGTCATCGAGTTGGGCCAGCAAGCCCCGCTCCACCAGCAGGGCGTTGAGGCGGCTGCGGCTCAATCGCAGGGGTAGGGGCGGCAGGCCCGCTGGACTCCAGAACGCCAAGGCCTCCTCCACGCTGCTGAGCTGGCATTTGAGCGATTCGGCTGCCTCCAGCAGAGCCCCATCGAGGCTTGCTCCAGGACAGAGGTGGGCGGCTATCCAGCGATCCAGATCCCTGCCCCCCAATGCAATTCCTGCCTTGCCGATCACCCGGGCGCAGCGCAGTGCTTGACGACTTGAACCCAGATCCCGACCGGCGAAGCGCAGCAGCTGGGCCATCGGCGCCGGTCGACCCTCGCCACCCTCCAGGGCCACCAGGGAAAGGTCGATGGTGCCTCCACCCAGGTCCACCACCAGCACCGTGCTGCCTGCGGGTAATCCCGCACCAATGGCTGCGGCGGTGGGCTCGTCCACTAAGGCCAGCTCTGGCACCGCCAGGTCCCGGCACACCTCCTGCAGCCATTCGCGGTATCTGGGGTAGCTGTCAATCGGAGCGGTTAGCACCAGCCGCTCGGGCTCAATCCCAGACGGCAGGGCAGCCCAGAGCTGCCTCAGCAGCAAGGCCCCGGCCTGTTCAGGCCGCAGTGGCAGGGCTGTCGTTGGTTCTTGCGTCGGGTAGGGGAGCGCGCCGATCTGTCGTTTGAAGTCCCGGTGCAGCTGGGGGCTATCGCTGTGGGACAGGCCAGCCTCCAGCACCTGGCGTCCGATCAGGGGCCTTGTCATGCCCTGATCGCTGAGCCACAGCAGGGTTGGCACCACGACCGGTTCGCTGTTGCTGTAAGGCGGCAGGGCCAACAGCTGCGCAGCGGAGTCGGGCGCTTGGTAGGCCACCACCGTGGTGGTGCTGCCCAGATCAATAGCCAGCGTGCCCCGCATAACTCCCTTCTAAACGGGGGCTTGCCGCTGCTGACCTAGATTGATGAGATTGAAAGGTTGTCCATGCAGAGCGGTATTGACGTCAACCACAAGGAACTGGCCCAGCGGGCCGAGAGCCTGATCCGCCACACCAGCAACCGCTACCTCACCACGGTGAAGATTGCTTTTCGGGCAAAGCAGCGTCGTTTCGACGATTTTGACGGCTTGCTCGACGATTCGATGATCAAACCCGTGCAGCGGGCCATCATCGAAATGAGCGACGAACAGGACCAACCCGACCTGCTGCCCGGCTGATTTGGCGGATGCAGGTTCAAGAAGGTGAGGGGTGGAGGTGGCTGGTTGATCCGGCCCGCCACCCCTTTTCAGTATTGGTAGGTGGCCAGGGCTGGGCCTCCGAGCTCACAGCGGAGGAAGCCCTGGGGCTAGGTCAGGGCTTGGTGCAGTTAGTGCACGAGCACCATGCTGTGGCAAGTCAGTTGCTGCCGGATGAGTCGATCTGCCTGGAGCTCGAGCGCGGCCCGGTGTGGATTGCCCTTGAAGGTGATCGCAAAGCCTGGACGCTGCGGTTTGTGCTTACGCCTGAGTCGGGTTGCCGCGCTATTGAGGGCAGCTGGTTGCCTGGGGCCAGCGCTGCCCTGATAGCGGCCCTGGATTTGGGGGGGGCTGGCAGCTAACGCGTGTGGGCAAGCCAGCACGGTTGCAGCTGAGACCCAGCGGCAGTTGAACATGATCAGTACTGCTGATCATTGCCGTATTCCTCCGCGCACCCCCCAGATGGGTCTTGGTTTTGCCCAGCTTTTCCCCGGGTCAACTGTCCAGATGGGGCCTCCCCGCTGCAGCCTGGGGAAAAGTTCGCCGTCGGGCCCTCCCCCCTTGACAGCACCTGCTTTGGACTCACGGCCTGCCACAAAGGCGAGGGACTAAAGGCAGATGCCATGGCAGGGCTGAGTTCTCAGCTTGGGAGTCGGGTCGGGAGAGCTGCGCCGGGCCATTTGACGGGACCGGCTGGATGTGGAGAACTGGCTCAACGCCGGGCCCTGCCTTCTGTGGAAATCCAGCCTCCCGCCTTAGATCAAACCCTCGGGGAGGGGCAAGGCTTGATGGTGAGCTTCCTCGCCGAGGTGCCTGAGGCTCTGCTGGCCTCGATGCGCAGCTTTATCGAGCAGCATCCCAACTGGGATCAATATCGGTTGTTTCAGGCGGCGCTTGCTGGCTTTTTGGTGCAGAACGGCCTTGGCGACCGTGAGGTCACTCGCTGCTATCTGGCCAACCTCTTCCCCGCCCAAGCAAGCTTCAGGCAGCCGTGAGCCGGTCTAAGTCATTTTTGCCGAACAGCTGCTGGTAGGCGGCCGTCAGTGTGCAGGCTGCTACCGGCAACGCCACCACCAAGCCAACCAACAGCATCAAGAAACCGGCGAGCACTATTGCCAGCAGCACCAGGGTCAGACCAAGAGCCTGTAGCCAGTGAGGATCGGTGGCTGCTCGGCCGCTACGAAATGCTGCCAGGGGGTTCAGACCCCCGATCAAGGCGAGCGGCAGGCAGAGGATCTGATCGGCGCTGAGGTACACAATGGCTGCCAAACCCGCCACCAGCGGTAGAGGTGCCAACAGGGGCTGGATCAGGGTGAGCAACCAGGAGCTTGCCTGGGCTAGGCGCACGATCAGAGCCAGCACCACCAGGATCAGCAGCAGGCTGCCAAAGCAGCGCAGCATCGCTCTGCCGTCAACCCGGATCAGCTCTCCCAGCCTGGGTTGGCCCTGATTTAGGGCAAGTTGTGCACCTCGCATTAACCCCACTACCAGCCATAGGCCGGTCAGGGCGTAGAGGGTCCAGGCGCCCCCCGCCAGGGCGATAGCGATGGGGTTGGGCTTGCCCACCAGTGACAGCACCTGGCCGCTCTCGTAGCGATAGAAAAGCTGGGTAACCAAATTGGCGCCGCCACTAATCAGGGTGAATCCCATCAGCACCCAGGGGCAGTGGCTGAAGGCAGCCCAGCCGTGTTCGACGGCGCTGCGGATGGCCAGGGGGGGGTTGGGGTTGATTGGGGCCTGCTGGTTCATGGCGACTCCAGCAGGCCCAGTAGTCGCTCGGCACTGCTGGGCTCAACCGGCAGGATCGACAGGCGGTTGCCTCGCTTGACTACCCCCAGCTGCTCGGGGCTGAAGTTGTCCCTCAGGGCATCCAGGCTGAGCAGCTGTCGGAAGTGGCGCAAATAGCGCAGGCGCACGCAGTCCCAGCGGGGCTGCTCCTGGTTGGCGGAGGGATCAAAATACTTGGAGCTGGGGTCAAACTGACTGGGGTCGACTATGTGAGTTTCAACCACCTCCATTAGACCAACAATGCCAGGTGGTTTGGTGTTGGAGTGGTAGAAAAAAGCCCTGTCACCAATTTGCATGCTCCGCATAAAATTGCGAGCTTGGTAGTTGCGAATTCCATCCCATAGGGTGCTGCCCTCCCTCTGTAGATGGTCGATCCCGTAGACATCGGGCTCGCTTTTCATCAACCAATAGGCCATGGCCTGCGGCGGTCAGCTCCTGCGCAGATGTTAGGAGCCAGGACTCGGAACGCTCTTACAGCGAGGTAACCAGCTGGCGGAAGTGATCACCACGGGCTTCAAAATCGCTGTATTGGTCAAAGCTGGCGCAGGCCGGGGAGAGCAGCACCGCTCGGCAGCGATTACTGCGGGCTAATTGGACGGCCATGGGCACGGCTTCGGTCAAGCTGTCGCAGCAGTGCACAGCTCCGCTGAAGCTTGCCTGGCTTAGTCGTTGTTGAAACTCAGCTTGGGCTGCTCCGTAGAGCAATACCGCCGCTGCTTTTTGCTGCAGGGCTGCCAGCCAGCCACTGGGATCGCCCTGCTTCGATTCACCACCGGCGAGCACGACCAGCGGACCATCCAGGGCATGAAGCGCCACTTCTGCAGCGTCGTAGTTGGTGGCCTTGCTGTCGTTATAAAAGGTGATGCCTAGCTGCTCGCGGATGCGCTCGAGCCGATGGGGTACGCCGGCAAAGGAGCGGAAGGCCTGCTCCATTTGGCTACCGCTCAGGCCAGCTTCCAGTCCGGCCGCGGCGGCCAGCAGCATGTTCTGGCGGTTGTGGGCACCGGGCATGGCCAGGCAGTCTGCGGCCATCAGTGGTTGAGCTGTGCGGGGGTTGTCGGACTGGGTGGAGCGCCACACCTGGCCTGCCTCGATCCAGAGTGTGGGCTTGATAGTGGGGGGGAGGTTTTCCCTTATGCCAGCGGTCACCCAGGTGGCTAGTTGCCAGCTGGCGGCATGGGCGCGCAAATCGGCATCATCAGCGTTGAGGATGCGCACCGTGGATCTATCCAGCAGGCTGCGTTTGATGGCCCGATAGGAATCAACTGTGCCGTGACGCTCGAGATGATCGGGGGTCAAGGTGGTCCAAATCCCAACCCGAGGTGTCACCTGGGGGGCTGCTTCGATCTGATAGCTGCTGAGCTCCATCACCAGCCAGTCGGGTTGGCGATCGCCGCGCTCAAGTTGCGCCAGCACCAGCTCGGCCCCCGAGAAGCCCACGTTTCCGCCCATAGGAGCATCGAGCCCGCCGTGCCGGAGAAGGTGGCTCACCAGATGGGTGACGGTGGTTTTGCCGTTGGTGCCTGTGATGCCGATCCAGGGCACGCCGCCACTGGCCTGGAAGGCCAGCTCCATTTCCCCTTTTGTGGCAATACCCAGGTTGCGCAGCTCCACCAGGGTGGGATGGTCCCAGCGGACGCCGGGGCTCACCACTACGGCTGACGGAGCAGTGCCAAGAGCGGCGAAGGTATCAGCGTTGAGCTGCACATCAAGTTGAACGGCAATGCCTGCCTGGCGCAATGCGCTTGCTTTGATTTCGAGTGCAGGGCTGGTTTGGCTCTCAATCACCAGCACTGAATGGCCGAGGTGATTAAGCAACCGTGCTGCACCAATTCCCGAGCGGGCAAGACCTACAACAACAGTTAAATCCATTGATGCGTCTGCCATCTCTGAGCCTTGGCCTAATACTCGACAGTTGTAAATGGGCGATACTGGATTCGAACCAGTGACTCCTACCGTGTCAAGGTAGTGCTCTACCTCTGAGCTAATCGCCCCAGAAGCTTTGCCACGTTACAGGCAGGCCTGATTCGGGCGGTTCTTCAGCAGCGCACCAGCTCTATGCGCCAGCGCTCCCGCTTGGTAGAAGCGACTGCCTCAAGCTGCAGCTCGCCCCGTCCCTCCAGCTGCACCCGGTCTCCCGCCGCCAGCTGGCGGCTGGGGCTGCCTGCTGGCAGCCAGTTGAGCCGCACGCGGCCCTGGCGGATCAGTTCGGCCATGCGGCTGCGTGATATCCCGAAACCGGCCGAGGCCACCGCATCGAGGCGTAGGGAGGCTTCCACGGTGTGAAAGCGGCGGGGCAGGCGCGGTGCTGGAAGCTGCAGCTGATCGAGGGGGCGGGCTTCCAGTGCCACCTCCACCGTGCGAACCATGGCGGTGCGGCCATCAAGGGCACCGGCTTGGGCAGTTGTCAGGATCACCTGGGCCCCCCGGTCACCTCGCAGCCACAGGTCCCCGAGCTCCCCCTCCGCAGCGCCGAGGCCTAGCAGGCCCGCCCGGAAGTCTTGCCGCTCAGCTGGGTCAAACAAAAAGTTACCAACGAGTTCCAGACCCATCAGGCCGGCAGCAACTTCATTGGCATTAATGGCGACATCGTGGCGCTGCAGCAGCAGTCGCTGGCGTTCGGCGCCCGGATAGCCCCCCCGACTGGCCAGGTCCAGCTCGGCCAAGCCCGCCAGTTCCTCTAGGGCCTCCTCCAGCAACGCCCCGTCAAGAAATGGCGTCCACACCGGTTCCCAGGTGCGCAGCACCCTTTCGGCGGCAGCGATTACAGCTTCCAGCTTTCTAGCCATCGCCCAGCCGCACCACCGCCAGGGGTTTGGCCTGCTGCAGGGAGATCCAGGGCATATCGACGCCGTTGGCGGTTTCGGCCAGCAGCAGCCAGTTGCCCTCCTCGACACGGTTGCGCAGGCTGCGGATGCGATCGTCTTCTTCGGAGCGCACACTCGCGGCGGCCGCGAAACTGCCCATCCAGCCCGAGCCCATGCCGAGCAGGGCGCCGATTAAGTGCTGGCTCCAGGCGCCCGCAAAGGCGAAAGTGTCCAGATCGGTGATGTAGGTGAAGGTGAGGCCTGCCAAAAAGCCAAAGGGAATTAGCCAACGCGCCATGCCCTGCTGGCGGGCCCGCCTTGCCACCGCAGGGTTGAGCCGGGCCACCTCGGCCATGGCCTGCTCTCCCTCGCCGATGGCCTCCAACTGCAGCAGCGGCGGCTGCAGCTCGGCCAGGCGGTCCCGAAGCTGATGCAGCCGTTTTCGGTCGTTCAGAACCACCACCACACTTGTGCCCACGCTGCGACCTGCTCAGTGTTGTTGGGGCGATTCTCGCCGCTCACTACACTGCACCTCCGGCTCTCCGCATCGCACCGCCGGGCATGACAAAGGTTCTCGTTTCGGATCCCATCGACCAGGCGGGGATCGACATCCTTTCCCAGGTGGCTCAGGTTGATGTACGCACTGGTCTGTCGCCCGAGGAGCTCAAGGCGATCATCGGCGACTACGACGCCTTGATGATCCGCTCGGGCACCACGGTGACTGCCGAAATCATCGAAGCGGCCGACAAGCTGCGGATCATTGGCCGAGCCGGCGTCGGCGTCGACAACGTTGATGTGCCTGCGGCCACCAAGCGAGGTGTGCTGGTGGTGAACTCGCCGGAGGGCAACACCATTGCTGCCGCTGAACAGGCTTTGGCCCTGATGTTGGCCCTGTCGCGCCATGTGCCCCACGCCCATGCCAGCACCATGGCCGGCGGTTGGGATCGCAAGAAATACGTTGGCAATGAGCTGTACAAGAAAAAATTGGGTGTGGTGGGTCTGGGCAAGATCGGCTCCCACGTGGCCCGGGTAGCCAAGGCGATGGGCATGGACGTGATGGCCTACGACCCCTACGTTTCCGCCGAGCGGGCCCAGCAGATGCAGGTGCGTCTGCTGCCCCTACCTGCCCTGTTTGCTGAAGCTGACTTCGTCAGCCTGCACCTACCCCGCACCCCAGACACCGAGAACCTGGTGAACGCGGAGCTGCTCAAGACCATGAAATCGACGGCGCGGATCGTTAACTGCGCCCGCGGCGGCATCATTGACGAAGCGGCCTTAGCTGAGGCGGTCGAGAACGGCACCATCGGCGGTGCGGCCCTTGATGTTTACGCCAAAGAGCCTCTAGAGGCTGGTTCGCCCCTGCGGCAGGTGAAGGAACGTTTGATCCTCACGCCCCACCTGGGTGCCTCCACCGCAGAGGCCCAGGAAAACGTGGCGATCGATGTGGCCGAGCAGATCCGCGACGTGCTGCTGGGCTTGCCTGCCCGCAGCGCTGTGAATATTCCTGGCCTCAATGCAGAGGTGATGGAGCAGCTCAAGCCCCACCTGCAACTAGCAGAAACCTTGGGTCAGCTGTTGAGCCAGCTGGCTGGTGGCCCGATCAGTGAGTTGGAGGTGCGCCTCCAGGGCGACTTTGCCTCCCACCCGGCCCAGCCCCTGGTGGTGGCGGCTCTCAAGGGTTTGCTTTCCACCGCCCTCGGCGACAGCATCAATTATGTAAATGCCAGCCTGGAGGCCAAGGAGCGCGGCATTCATGTGCTGGAAGTCAAGGATGACGCCAGCCGCGATTTCGCCGGAGGCTCGCTGCAGCTGAGCTGCCGTAATTCCCAGGCCAGCCACAGCGTTACCGGGGCGGTGTTCGCCGAAGGCGAGCTGCGCATCACCACCATCGATGAATTCCCGGTGAACGTGGCCCCCAGTCGCCACATGCTGTTCACCCGTCACCGGGATATGCCCGGGATCATCGGCGAGCTGGGCTCCCTGCTTGGTGAGCACAACGTCAACATCGCCTCGATGCAGGTGGGCCGCCGCATCGTGCGTGGTGATGCCGTGATGGTGCTCAGCCTCGACGACCCCATCCCCCCAAGCCTGCTGGCCTCGGTGCACGCTATTAACGGCATTCAGGAAGCTCACCCGGTCACTCTTTAATGGCTGCTGCCCTGGGCTGGTGGCGATTGGAGCTGGCCGCCCTGCCGGAGCTGGAGGAATCCCTGCTCTGGAAGCTCACTGACCTGGGCATCCCCCGGGTGGCAGTTCAGCACCGCCCTGAAACGCCCAGTCAGCGTCAGCTGATCGCCTGGCTGCCGGCGATCGACTGGCCGGAGCCGGAGCGCCAGCAACTGGAGCTGGCCTTGGCGCCCCTGGCGGTGCCCTTTGGCTTGGCGCTGCCCCCACTGCAGTGGAGTCAGCAGGCCGACGAAGACTGGAGCCTCAGCTGGAAGCAGCACTGGCAGGCTGATCCGGTGGGCGAAAGACTTTTAATCTTGCCTGCCTGGTTGCCCTGTCCGCCCGAACATGCCGAGCGGCGGCTGATCGTCATGGATCCGGGCAGCGCCTTCGGCACTGGCAGCCATCCCACCACCAGGATGTGCCTAGAGGCATTGGAGTTGCTAGCCGCCATAACGCCAGAGGGGCTGGCGGGCCTGCGGGTGGCAGACCTCGGCTGCGGCAGTGGTGTGCTGGGCCTGGCTGCGCTGCGGCTGGGTGCGGCCTCGGTGGCGGCTGTCGACACTGATGGCCTGGCAGTGCGAGCTACTGCTGACAATGCCGGCCTCAATGGACTCACTCCCCAAGTGCGGGTGCAACTGGGCTCAGTTGAGGCTCTTGCTGAGCTGCTCGAGGGCCAGACGGCCGATCTGCTGCTCTGCAACATTCTTGCTCCGGTGATTCAGGCCCTCTGTCCTGCCTTCAACACCGTGTTGGCGGCCAGCGGCGTGGGGCTGCTGAGCGGCTTGCTCGTTGACCAGGCTCCGGCGTTGCAGCTGGCCCTGCGGCACGAGGGTTGGCAGGCCGAACTCACTGCCGAGCAAGGTAAGTGGGGCCTGATGACGATCCGGCGTGTTGCATAAGGCACGCTGATCTGTGCCTTCAATTTGATTGGCCTTCCAGCGTTCTGGCCGACAAATCGACAGCAAGGGCGTCTGGCGGATGTAGGAAGGGCGGGTCCTACAGGCCCGGCTTCCGGGTGCCTGTGAGCCCCAATCCTTTTCATGGCTTCCTACAAGGTCACCCTCATCAGCGAGAGCGAAGGCCTCAACAAGACCATCGAGGTTCCTGATGACCAGTACATCCTCGACGCCGCTGAAGAACAGGGCGTTGATCTGCCCTATTCCTGCCGTGCCGGTGCTTGCTCCACCTGCGCAGGCAAACTGACCTCCGGCACCGTCGATCAAAGCGACCAGAGCTTCCTCGACGACGACCAGATCGAAGCTGGTTTTGTGCTCACCTGCGTGGCCTACCCCACCAGCGACTGCACCATCAAGACCCACGCCGAAGAAGAGCTCTATTGAGCTCCAGATCAGCCTGAGCAGGTTCGGCAATCACGGGCCTGCCCTTGAGCAATCTGAATTTTCTGCCACCCTTAGGGGTGGCTTTTTGCTGTCATCCCCGAGCCGCAGTTCTGTGTCAGCCCAGGCACCCCCCTCCCAGGGCAACGTCGCAGCCCTGCTGGAGCCAGGGAGCGAGCACACCAGCCCCGGCGGCCAATACAGCTATCGGGTGCTGGGCCCCTGCTGCCGCCTGTTTGATCGCGAGGAGTTGCCCTGGCCCTGCTGTCGGTTGGCCTGGCGTAGCAAGGAGCCAAGCTGGCGGCGAATCGGCCGGCGCTTTGTGCCGGATCTGGCCTCCCGCCGCTGCCCGTCCTATGCCGTTGAGCTGCTGCAGCCAGGCGCCCGCCCCACCCGCACGGTGATCACCCTGTTTCCGGTGCGGCTTGGATCCCAGTTGCAGGAGTGGTGGTACAGCAAGCAGCCCACCTCCCTAGACCTAGCCAACTGCAAGCCACCGCCGGTTCACAGCCAATAAAAAAGCCGGTGCTGTTGCACCGGCTAAATAGGGGGGTGAAGCTAGAAGTAAATCTTGCCGCCGCCCCACTGGATGCCCTGAACCTTGGGGGCCACCAGGATGTAGCCAGCCATCAGGCGCAGGTCGTCGTCGTCGAGGTCGCGCATTTTCACGAAGATATCGCTGCTGCGCATGCTGGGGTGCACGTCAGCAATGCTGTACTCGCCGTCGTAGGAGGTTGGGTCCTTCATGTAGTCCACTAGCGCTTCAACGCTGTCGCGCGAAGGGGTGGCCAGGGCCAGGGTCTCAGGATCGAGGCCCACGTTCTGGTTGGTTTTGGTGATGCCACCGGCGTGGCACTCGCCGCAGCTGCTGTTGAACACCTTGCGACCGGCCTTGATCTCCTGCTCGCTGAAGGTCACCAGGGTGCCGTCTGGTGTGGCGGGCACGGTGAGCTGCTCGCTGGTCCAGGCGGCCGCCAGAGCTGGGCTGCCGAAGCCCGTGAACAGCAGCAGGGCCAGCATGGCTCGAGCAAGAACGCGAACGGCCTTGCGGAGGGCAGCCGAGGGAAAGGAGGAGGCCATTGGGAAATGCCGGCGGGTACGCGGTAAAAAACCGCAGCGGAGATTTTGTATCACGGGGAAAGGGCCCTCCGCAGCGGAATCACTTGAACTGTTGCAGGGCTAGGCCGCGGCCGGTTCGGATGGGGTGATGTCGATGCTGAGGAAATCCTTGGCCACCAGGGTGTTGGCAAAGATGGATTGGGCTTCCGCTACCAGGTCGTCGGGCGTCATCGGATTGCCTGGCATGTAGCGAGGGCTCAGGTGGGTGAGCACCAGCTGCTTGACGCCGGCTTCCAGGGCGGTTTGGGCCGCCATCGTGCTGGTGGAGTGCTGGCGCTGGTAAGCAAGCTCCGCTTCGGCGTGGGAAAAGGTGGATTCGTGGATCAGCAGGTCAGCGCCGCGGGCCAGCTCAACCGCTGCTTCGCAGAACACGGTGTCGGTGCAATACACAACGCTGGCCCCCGGGCGATCGGGGCCGCAAAGGCTGGCGCCATTGATGATCCGGCCGTCTTCGAGGCTGATGTCGCGCCCAGCTTTGAGCTCGGCGTAGATCGGCCCTGGCGGGATGCCGAGGGCCTTGGCTCGCTTCACGTCGAAGCGGCCAGCCCGCGGTTTCTGATCGACCCGGTAGGCGTAGGCAGGCACCCGGTGGGTCAGCGGCGTGCAGCGCACCGTGAGGTCGTCGTCATCGAGCAGCAGGGCGCCGCTCTCGGCTGCGGAATGCACCCGGTGGGTGCGAAGCGGATAGCTGATCCGGGTGGAGGAGGTGCGCAGCACTCCTTCGAGGTAGTCGCGCAGGGGATCGGGGCCGTAGAGGTCGATGCCCGTGCAGGTGCCCGCCAGGCCGAGGCTGGCCAGTAGGCCGGGCAGGCCAAATACATGGTCGCCATGCATGTGGGTGACGAAAATTCGCCGCAGCTGGCTCACCCGCAGATCGCTGCGCAGGAACTGGTGCTGGGTGCCCTCGCCGCAGTCGAACAACCACAGCTCACTGCGCTGGGGCAGTCGCAGCGCCACCGCCGACACATTGCGTCCCCGGGTGGGCACACCAGAGCTGGTTCCTAAAAAGGTGACCTGCACGGTGGTGCTGCCTCTGGCGCATGTTGCCACGCCGGGCACAATGCAACCCATGTGTGGCCGTGCCCGTGTCCCGTTTCCCACTGGTGTCCTGGCTGGCAAGCGCCCTGGTGCTGACTGGGGCGGTCCCAGGACAGCTGCGGGCCCAGAACGCCAATCCCCAAGTGCGGGTGCTGTTGCTCGAAACGGCAAAAGTGACCGTTGAGGCAGTTCAGCAGCCCCTAGTGTTGCGGGCTGGTAGCCAGCGCTGGTTGCTGGCGCCTCAGCAGCCGGTGCTGCTGCACTTGGCTGGTGGCAGCTTGGTGCTTGAGCGCGGTGCTGGCGTCGAGCGCCTGCCTGCGGTGACGGAGCTCTGGCTGGAGCCGGCAGTACTGCCCGCCGGCGCCTCGCTGGATTCGCAGATCGGCCCCAAAGAAGGCGCCGATTTTCAGCTGGAACAGCGGGGCTACCGCGGCCGACTGCAGGTGCTGGTGGGCAGCTCAGGCCTACAGGCTGTCAACCATGTGCCCCTCGAGGCCTATCTGCCCAGCGTGGTAGCCAGTGAGATGCCGGCGAGCTGGCCCCAGGCGGCCCTGCGCGCTCAGGCGGTGGCCGCCCGCACCTACGCCCTGCGCCAGCGCAAGCCAGCTGCCGCCTTTGACTTACGTGCCACCGTGGCAAGCCAGGTTTACAAGGGCGTTGAGGCGGAAACCGCTTCAACCCGTAAGGCGGTAGATAGCACCCGAGGCAAAGTGTTGATGTTTGGCCCCAGCCTGGCCAACACGGTGTTTCATAGCAGCGCCGGTGGCAGCACCGAAAACAGCGGTGATCTCTGGAGCCAGCAGCTTCCATACCTGGTAAGCGTGCCCGATTTTGATCAGCACAGTCCTGTGCACGCCTGGCAGTTGCGCCTGGAGCCCGAGCAGTTGCAGAAGGCGTTTGGCGAGATCGGCGGTGCCCAGCGCATCGATGTGCTCGCCACTACCGGCTCTGGTCGGGTGCGCCAGGCGCGGGTGATCGGCCCTGCCGGCACCCTGGTTCTCACCGGCGCCCAGCTGCGCAGCCGCCTGGGGCTCAGGAGCACCCTGGTGCGCTTTGAGGTGCTGGCCCCAGAGTTGGCGGCCCTGCCTGCCTTGCCGCCGCTGGCTGCCGAGCCTGCCATCAGCCCTGATCAGGTGCCCGTGCAACTGCCGCCGCCATCGCTGTTGGCGATCGGCCGGGGCTTCGGCCATGGTGTGGGCATGAGCCAGTGGGGCGCCCACGGCCTGGCCAACCGGGGTCAGAGCTACGAGCAGATCCTCCATCACTACTACCGCGGAACCGAGTTGCGCCCCTACGTCAGCCCCTGAAGTTGGAGTTGCGCTCCCTCATTGATGGGCCGGCCATAGCGGCTGCGGTGGCGGCCAGGCTGCTGGAAGAACGCCTGCAGCGGCCCGGGCGTCCCCTGGGACTGGCCACGGGCCGCACCATGGAGCCTGTCTATGCGGCCTTAGTCCAGCAGCTTGAGCAGCTCAGTGGGGCGCAACAGCAGGCAATCCGCCAGGGCTGGCTGAGCTTCAACCTGGATGAATATGTGGGCCTAGCGCCCCACGATCCGCGCTCCTTTAATGATTTCATGACTGCCCGGCTGCAGCGCCCCTTGGGGTTGCAGCCTGAGCAGGTACTGCTGCCCGATGGCCTGGCGGCCGATCCCCAGGCTGAAGCTCTGCGCTACGGGGCAGCCCTCGCAGTTGCCGGTGGCGTGGGGCTGCAGCTGCTCGGCCTGGGCTTAAACGGCCATGTGGGTTTCAACGAGCCCCCCTGCGGGGCTAGAGCCCCCTGCCGCTGCCTGAGCCTCAGCGCCGCCACCCGGACCCAGAACGCTGGCGCCTTTGGAGGCGATCCCGAGGCAGTGCCGGCCCAGGCAATCACGCTTGGATTGGCGGAGATCCTTGCTGCTGAGCGGATCCTGCTGGTGGTCACCGGCGCCAGTAAGGCCGCCATCTTGAAACGGGCTTTGCAGGAGCCCCCCTGCCCTGAAGTGCCAGCCAGCTGGCTGCAGCACCACCCCCGACTGGAGGTGCTGGCTGATCGGGCCGCCTTGGGGGCGTTCCTGGAGGAGCAATGATGATTCAAGGCTTTTGTCGACCTTGTCCATGCCGCCTTCTCCAGCTCCGCCCGGTTCCGGTGTGCGCAGCATTCCGGTGCGCACCGACTTCGGCACCTTTGATGTTTGGACACGTCGCAGCGGTGCGAATCCTCACATCAAGCTGTTGCTGCTCCATGGCGGACCGGGCTGCACCCACGAGTATTTCGAGGTGTTTGACAGTTTTCTGCCCCAGGCGGGAATCGAGCTCTATTTCTACGACCAGTTGGGTTCGCATCACAGCAGCCAGCCCGATCACCCTGATCTCTGGGAGATCGGGCGATTTGTTGATGAAGTGGAGCAGGTGCGCCAAGCCCTGGCTCTCGATGGCAGCAATTTTTTCTTGCTCGGTCACTCCTGGGGCGGAATTCTGGCGATTGAGTATGCGCTGCGCCACCAGCAATATCTGAAGGGATTGATAATTTCCAACATGGTATGGAGTGTGCCGGAGTACAATTGTTATGCTGAAGAGCGTTTTCTCCGTCAACTGCCAGTGGGTGTTTTTGCTGAGCTCCAGGCCATCGAAGCCGCAGAGGATTACGACAACCCGCGCTACATGGAGTTGTTGATCCCGCACCACTACGAGCACCACGTGTTGCGCCGGCCCTATGCCCAATGGCCCGATTCGGTTCTGCGTGCATTTGAGCACCTCAATCCGAAGGTTTACATCCCCATGCAGGGTCCCAGTGAGCTGGGCGCCCGTGGCAAGTTGGCCCAGTGGGATCGCAGGGCTGATCTATCCCGGATTCAGGTTCCCACTCTCACCATTGGTGCCGCTCACGACACCATGGATTCCCAGCAGATGGCTGCCATGGCCAAGGCTCTGCCGCGGGGTTCCCATCTCCACTGCCCGAATGGAAGCCATATGGCGATGGTTGATGACCAGGTGGTTTACATCCAGGGTCTGATCGATTTTCTGCGGCGGGTTGATGCGGAAGCGATCCGAGAGGATCCTTAAGTGGGTTGGCCAGTGCTTGGCGCGCTGCTCTCAGCCCATCACCTCCGCCATCAGCGCCTCGTCGGCCTCCAGGTTGCTGGTGACGCTGCGCCCATCTTCCAGGTCCTCGAGGGCATCAAGCATGCTCAGGCAGGCGCGCAGAGTTTCGGCGTCGCTCAGGGGGCAGGCGGTTTGGGGAATCCAGCGGTGTTCCCAGCCCAACACTACCCAGCCCTGGCGGCGCAGGCCGTCCTGCAGGGCCTCTAGGTCGGCGAAGCCGCCGAATACCTCCAGCCCCCCTTGCTCGAGGGGGGTGTAGCCGAGGGCGGCGGGGCCGCCCTGCTCCTCCAGGGCCAGCAACCCTTCCAGCAGGGCTTCTTCATCGATGGCTTGGCCATCCCCGGCGGCCAGCTGCACCACCGAGCGCTGCTCAAACAGGTAGCCCACACAGCCCGTTTCGCCCAGGTTGCCGCCATGCTTGCCGAAGGCCAGGCGCACCTCGGCGGCAGTGCGGTTGCGGTTGTCGGTGAAGGCCTCCACCAGCACCGCCACGCCGCCCGGGCCGTAGCCCTCGTAGCGCACGGCTTCAAAGGCTTCGCCGCAGCCGCTTCCCTGGCCCGAACCCTTGGCGATGGCCCGCTCGATGTTGGCGTTGGGCATCCCGGCGGCTTTGGCCTTCTCGATGGCGGTGCGCAGCTGGAAGTTGCCGGCGGGGTCGGCCCCGCTTCGGGCCGCCACCATGATCTCCCTGCCAAGCCGGGTGAAAACGGCGCCGCGTTTGGAATCCACCACGGCCTTGGTGCGTTTGATCTGGGCCCACTTGCTGTGGCCGGCCATCGGGGTGCGGGGGGAGAGGAGCGAGGGGTTAGCCGGTTGCGTTGAAAACCAGCTTGGGCTGCAACAGGCCGCCTTCGCTGGTGCGAGCCATGCCAGCCAGGTTGCCATCCGGCCCCAGCACCGCCACCGGCTCTCCGGCCTCCAGCGACAGCCCATGGTCAAGGGTGCGGCCGCAGCGCCAGCCTTCAAGTTCTGCATCGAGCAGCTGCCGTTGGGGTAGGTGCCCCAGGGCTGCCAGCGGATTCAGCAGGGCGGGCAATGGCGCCTGATCGAGGGCCTCCAGTGGCACGGCCTGTTCGAGGCCAAAGCCCAGGGCCTCGCTGCGGCGCAGCTGCGCCAGGGCACCACCGCAGCCCAGCGCCCCGCCTAGGTCGCGGGCTAGGGAGCGGATGTAGGTGCCGGCCGAGCAGCGCACCAGCAGCTCGAGCCTTGCTGTGGCGCCATCCCAGCCGAGCAGCTCCAGTCGCTGGATTGTGACCGCTCGGGGCGCCAGCTCGACCTGCTCGCCCTGGCGCACTAGGGCATAGGCCCGCTGCCCCTCCACATGCACCGCCGACACCTGGGGCGGCACCTGGTCGATCGTGCCCCGAAAGCTCGCCAGGGCTGCCTCCAGATCCGCTGCCTCTAAAGCGGGCACCGCCAAGCGGGCCAGCACCTCACCCTCCAGATCGTCGCTGACGGTGCGCAGCCCTAGTTGCACCACGCCCCGATAGGTCTTGTCGCCCTCCAGGTAGGGCAGTAGCCGGGTGGCGGGGCCCAGGGCGATTGGCAGCACCCCGGTGACGGCTGGATCCAGGGTGCCGCCATGGCCCACGCGCTTGAGCTTGTAGGCGCGCCGCACCCGGGCGACACAGGCGTGGGAGGTGAGCCCCGCTGCCTTGTCGAGCACCAGAAAGCCGCAGGGCTGGTCAGCCATGGATGGGAGCGTCACCCTTGCAGCGTCCCATGTTCAGCGCCAATGACCCTGCAGCAGCGCCGCGACCTGGCGTTTCTGGTGCTGGCTGGGATCTTCCTGGGCACCATGGGCATGCTCAATATCCTCGGCCTCACCCGCTTTCTCCAGCTGGGCACGATCGGCTCCTGGCCGATCGTGGTGGCGGTGGGTGCCCTGCCCTATCCGGTCACCTTCCTGTGCACAGACCTGATCAGTGAGCTGTGGGGTGAGCAGAAGGCCTCCCAGCTGGTGTGGGTGGGTCTGCTGCTCAATGGCTGGATTGTGCTGATCCTTTGGCTTGGCGGCATCCTGCCGGGGCTGGCAGGCGCGCCCGATGCCACCTTCTTTGAGGTGCGCCGTCTGGCATTCGGCGCGGTTGGTGCCTCGATGGTGGCTTACCTGGCGGCCCAGTTCACCGACGTGCGGCTGTTCCATTTCTGGAAGCGCGTCAGTGGGGGCAAGGCCCTATGGCTGCGCAACAACGGCTCCACCCTGGTGAGCCAGCTGGTGGACACCAGCGCCGTGGTGCTGATTAGTCACTACGCCAGCCATGTGCTGCCTCTGCGCCCCGGCGAGCCGGTGGTGCCCCAGCTGGCCTCCTTCATCGCCAGTGGCTACCTGTTCAAACTTGTGGCAGCCCTGGCTGACACCCTGCCCTTCTATGGCCTGGTGGCCTGGCTGCGGCGCTGGTTAGAGGTACCTGGAGAAGGGGCTGAACTAGGGGAAGAGGCCCGTATCGGGGCAGGCTCCTAGGTTTACGCCCATCTAAAGGGCAAGGCAAGGCATGGGCGCGGCAGGGGAGCTGGAGTTGGGAGTGGAGCGGTTCTTGGTTGATGGCTTTGCCTTGCGCTCCCAGTTGGCCAGCTTCCTCGAGATTTCCCCCGAGGAGCTGGAGTGCCGCCTGCCCAGCAGCACCGACGACCTGGCCGCCCTGCACCCCGGTGCCTTTGATCCAGATCAGGCGGGTCGCTTTTATGAAGACACCGTTGGCACCGGCCATCTGCTGGAGTTGGCGGCTTGGCACCTAGGCAGCGCCGACTACATCGCCGACACCCTGCGGTTGCAGCAGCGTTTTGCCCGCGGCCAGGTGCTCGACTTCGGCGGCGGCATTGGCAGCCATGCCCTAGCTGCGGCAGCTCTTCCCGAGGTGGAGCGGGTGTGGTTTGTGGATCTCAATCCCCACAATCGGGCCTTTGTGCAGGCCCGCGCTGCCGAGCTCGGCCTGGGCGCCAAGTTGAGCTGCTATCGGGATTTGGCAGATCCGGCCCTGCCTGGGCGCTTCGACACGATCGTTTGCCTGGATGTGCTGGAGCATCTGAGCGATCCTGCCGTCCAGCTGGCCCGGTTTGCCGAGCGCCTCGCCCCAGCCGGCATCGCCCTACTCAACTGGTATTTCTTCAAGGGATTTCAGGGCGAGTACCCCTTTCACTTCGATGCCCCAGAGCTGGTGGAGGCCTTTTTCCGCACCCTGCAGAGCCGCTTTCTCGAGGTGTTTCACCCCTACCTGATCACCACCCGGGCCTACCGATTGGCCTGAAGGGCAGGAAGCCCGGGGCATAAAAAAGCCGGCGGATCTCCGCCGGCAGCAAGGAATCGCTTTAAGGGCCTGGGGCCAAATCAGCCGATGGCAACGTTGATGCGCTTGCGGTTGCGCAGGCCGCGCTTGATGCTCTCGAAGTTGACTACGCCATCCACCAGGGCGAACAAGGTGTCGTCGGAGCCGCGGCCCACATTGACCCCGGGCAGCACCGAGGTGCCGCGCTGGCGAATCAGGATGGAGCCGGCGCTCACGGTTTCACCGCCGTAGCGCTTGACGCCGAGGCGCTTGGAGTTGGAATCGCGGCCGTTGCGGGTTGAGCCTGTGCCTTTCTTGTGGGCCATGGATCGGGGGGATCAGCGTGTGGATATGGAAATTGAAAAGGGAGCGATAAAAAAGCTCAGGACAGGGCCTTGCCACCTAGGGAAATCGATTCGACCATCACCCGGGTCAACTCCTGACGGTGACCGTTCTTGCGCCGGGTCTTCTTCTTAGGGCGCATCTTGTAAATGATGATCTTGGGGCCGCGGCGATGGGCCATCACCTTGAGCTCAACGCTGGCTCCTTTGACGTACGGCTGGCCCAGAGTCGTGGTTTTGCCGTCGTTGATCAGCAACACGTTGTCGATGGTCAAGGTGCCGTCAACATCGATGCCAAGGCGGTCGAGGTCGTAGTAACGGTTCGGCTGCAGCCAAAACTGCTGGCCTGACGCCTCAACAATGGCGTAGGCGCCACTGGTGGCTGCGGATTCGGTGGTAGGGCTCATGGCGGCAGGAGCGTGGCCAGGCTGATGGCAATCTTTCGAGCACGGTTTTCAGAGAACCAGGCCTTAGGAAAAATTGACCATCATTTGGCCTGGCGCACAATCAAAAAACGAATAATAATCATCCCGTCCGGCCCTTCCTTTCGTCAACATTCGGGGGGCTCTCCCGCGGGTTGTCCCGCTGCTGAAGCGGCCTATGCCCGAACCGGCCCTCACCATCGCTTCTCTGATCCGAGATCCACGCCTGAAGCAAGCCTGCTCCCGCTGGCTGGCCGGGGGGCATTGCCTAATGGTGTGGGTTGACCCTGCCTGTAACCCTGTGGCGGAGCTTGATAGGCGACGGGAGGAATTCGACGCCGTGCTGCTGGAGCAGGGGGCCCTCAGCCGCGAGGACTGCCTTGCCCTAGTGGAATTGGGACTGCTGTTGCCGGCGGTGGTGATCGGTGGGGTGGGCGGCCAGATTGAGTTCCACGAAACTGAGGTGCATCTGCCCCCCGATCAGCTCGAGCAGCTCAGCTACAGCCTGGATGCGGCCGTCTCCCGCTTTCTGCGCCAGGGCCTGGCGGGACCTGATAGCCCCATAACTGCACAGAAGACCGAAACACCAGACCGCTGGAAGCTGGCCAACCGGCTAAAGGGCCGACTTGGTTTTGTTGGGGTCTACTACAAGCGGGATCCAGCTCGGTATCTGCGTAACCTGACTGAGCTGGAGAGGGAGGAGCTGCTCCATTCTCTGGAGCGCACCTATAGAGACCTGCTGCTCAGCTATTTCCGGGATCCAGCTGCGGCCAACCAGGCTCTGGAAAGTTTTGTCAATACGGCTTTTTTCAGTGACTTACCCATTACCAGAACTGTTGAGATTCACATGAATCTCATTGATGGCTTCTCCAACCAGCTCAAGCTGGAAGGGCACAAGAACGATTTCCTCCAGGATTATCGGTTGGCCCTGCTTGATGTGATGGCCCATCTCTGCGAGATGTATCGCCGCTCGATTCCAGCCGATGCGCCTTTGACTGGTCTCCCGGTCCAGGCGTTCGGCCAGCCCACGATGGCTTGAACCAGGAGGTTTCTTAATCATGACTCCACGCAAGACTTACATCCTCAAGCTCTACGTGGCGGGCAATACACCCAACTCGATGCGTGCCTTGAAAACACTGCGGAACATCCTGGAAACGGAATTCCGGGGTGTTTATGCACTCAAGGTGATTGATGTGCTGAAAAATCCCCAGTTGGCTGAGGAGGACAAGATTCTCGCTACCCCCACCCTGGCCAAGATCCTGCCGCCACCCGTACGCCGCATCATCGGCGATCTTTCCGATCGGGAACGGGTGTTGATCGGGCTTGATTTGCTTTACGAAGAACTTAACGAAGAGGGCTTCGAGGACGAAGAGGCCTTTGAGGATGAAGATGCTGGCGACGACGGCTCTGCCAGTTCATCGGTTAGCGCTCCTACAGATCCTCTCCCTTCTCTTGGGCCGTTGCCCTGAGTAGTTTTTGTTCAGTACCCCTTCCTCAATGCCGGACCCAAGCCCCGCCAGCAACCCTTTGATGCAGGTGCAGAAGCTCCCAACTGGGATTGAGGGCTTCGACGACGTGTGCCACGGCGGGCTGCCGATCGGCCGCTCCACCCTGATCAGCGGCACCTCTGGCACCGGGAAGACGGTGTTTTCCCTGAACTTCCTCTACAACGGCATTCGCCAGTACAACGAACCTGGAATTTTTGTAACCTTCGAGGAATCTCCTCTGGATATTCTGCGCAATGCGGCCAGCTTTGGCTGGGACTTGCAGGAGATGGTGGAGCAGGACAAGCTTTTTATCCTCGATGCCTCTCCGGATCCGGAAGGGCAGGACGTGGCGGGGAGCTTTGATCTTTCTGGCTTAATTGAGCGCATCAACTATGCGATCCGTAAATATAAGGCTCGCCGGGTGGTGATTGATTCGATTACGGCAGTATTTCAGCAATATGATGCTGTGTCGGTTGTGCGACGGGAGATTTTTCGGCTGATTGCCAGGCTCAAGGAAATTGGGGTCACCACAGTGATGACCACCGAGAGGATCGATGAATACGGTCCGATTGCCCGCTATGGCGTTGAAGAATTTGTATCCGACAACGTGGTGATTCTCCGTAACGTGCTGGAGGGTGAGCGGCGGCGGCGCACGGCGGAGATTCTCAAGCTGCGCGGCACCACCCATATGAAGGGTGAATTCCCCTTCACTATGGGCGCTCACGGCATCAGTGTTTTCCCGCTGGGCGCCATGCGCCTTACCCAACGCTCCTCAAATGTGCGGCTCAGCTCCGGCGTGCCCAGGCTTGATGTGATGTGCGGCGGCGGCTTCTTCAAGGATTCGATCATCCTGGCCACCGGTGCCACCGGTACGGGCAAAACGCTGCTGGTGTCCAAATTTGTCGAGGATGCATGCCGCTCTAAGGAGCGGGCAATTCTGTTTGCCTACGAAGAGTCCCGCGCCCAGCTGCTGCGCAATGCCACTAGTTGGGGCATTGATTTTGAGCAGATGGAGCAGGATGGCTTGCTCAAAATTATTTGCGCCTATCCCGAATCCACGGGCTTGGAAGATCACCTCCAAATCATCAAAACCGAAATAAGCCAATTCAAGCCTTCGCGGATGGCGATCGATTCCCTCAGTGCCCTAGCCCGGGGGGTGAGCCACAATGCCTTCCGTCAATTTGTGATTGGCGTCACTGGTTACGCCAAGCAGGAGGAGATCGCCGGCTTCTTTACGAACACCTCCGAGGAGTTCATGGGCAGTCATTCGATCACCGATTCCCATATCTCCACAATCACCGACACGATTCTGCTGCTGCAGTATGTAGAGATCCGCGGTGAAATGGCCCGGGCCTTAAACGTGTTCAAAATGCGCGGCTCCTGGCACGACAAGGGCATTCGTGAATTTGTGATCACCAGCAACGGCCCTGAGATCAAAGACTCCTTTTCCAACTTCGAGCGCATCATCTCCGGGGTGCCCCATCGGATCACCACCGACGAGCGCAGCGAGCTTTCCCGTATCGCCCGCAGCGTCGCCGACGACGGGACTTAAATTTATGCCTGGTCGTAGCGGCGTCGCTCGGCCATTACCCGCAGCTCGTCCGTGTCGGAATTCTCTAGAGGTAGGTCAAACCAGAAGGTGCTGCCCACCCCTGGAGCGCTGGCCATGCGCACCTGGGAGCCGTGTTTTTCGAGGTTGCCGCGCACAATTGATAGGCCCAGGCCGGTGCCGGCTTCGGTGTGCACGGCGTTTTCAACTCGATAGAAGCGATCAAAAATGCACTCTTGATCTGCATCCGAGATGCCGCAGCCGCTGTCGGCGATTTCGATTCGAATCCGGGGCAGGGGCGAGGTGAGATCACAGCTGGGGCTGTCGCTGCTGGGTTCGTTGCCCGGAGTTAGCTGGCAGAGATCGGGCCAGGGGTAGGCCCGCAGTTGCAGCCGCCCACCCTTGGGGGTGAACTTGAGGGCATTGCCCACCAGGTTGTCGAACACCTGGAGTAGCAGGTCCCAGTTGCCCAGGATGCGCGGCAGCTGGGGATCGGGCTCAAAGGCCAGGGAGACGCCCTTCTCATCGGCATTGAGGCGGTAGGTGCGCAGGATCTGCTCGATGGCTGGGGCCAGCTCCAGCGGCTCAAGGTTCCACTCCCGCTCCGACTCCAGCCGGGATAGGTCGAGTACGTCGTTGACGAGCCTGGTGAGCCGGTCGGCTTCGGCGTTGGCGATCCCCAGAAATTCGTGCTTTTCCTCTTCGCTGAGCTGGTCGCCTAGGTCGTAGAGGGTTTCCACGTAGCTCTTGATATTGCAGAGCGGCGTGCGCAGCTCGTGGGAGACATTGCTGATGAAGCGGCTTTGGGCGGCATTGAGCTCCACCTCGCGGGTTAGGTCTTGGATGGTCATGGCGATGCCCTTGAGGCTTTCGCCGCTGGCATCACTCACCGACTGCAAAACGATGCGCAGGGTGCGGATCGGTTCGCCAAAACTGCAACGCACATCGGCGCTCTCTCGGTCGCGGCAGGTCACGCTGTCGAGGGCTGGCTGCACCTCCATCGCCAACCGCTCTGGCAGCTCGGCAATCAGGTCGTTCCCCTCAAGGTTGCGGCCCTCCCAGCGGAACAGGCGACGCGCGGTGGGGTTGGCCAGCACAATTGCGCCCTCTGCATCCAGCAGCACCGCCCCATCGGCCATCTTGGCGATCAGCGACTGCTGCTTCACCTGGGCGGCGGTGAGCTCCTCGATGTTTGCGGCTTTGTAGTCCTCCAGCTGGGAGGCCATGGTGTTGAAGCCGTCGAGCAGCTCCCCCAATTCCCCGCCCACCGGCAGGGCCAGCCGGGTTTCGAAATTGCCTCCAGCGATCGAGCGCACACCTTGCAATAGCTCTTTCACAGGGCGGGTGATGGTGAGGGCATTGAAAACAGCCCCCAAAATCACCAGCACCCAGATTGAGATGAATACCGCCACTGTCACCTCCCGGGTGAGGGCGGCACTGGCCAGCAGGGTTTCGTTGGGATTGATACCCAGGGCCAGGACGCCGAGATAGCGGCCGTCACTAACCATCGGCACAAACACATCGGTCACTTGGCCACCGGGGCTGAGGTGCTGGCGGATCAGGGGCGTATCGGGCCGTTTTTGTAGGTCTGCGGGTAATTCGAGGCGGCGACTGAGCAATAATTCGCTACTGCCTGAGCTGGCGCCGATCGGAATGCCCAGATAAATCAATCCTTCTGGATCGGCGAAAAAGATGTAGCGGAGGCTGCGGCTGGAGCGCCAGAAACGATCTGCCACCGCAGCCAGCTCGCGGTCGTTGCCCTCCGCTACCAAGGGCGTGATGTTGGCTGAGAGCAGCAGGCCTAGATCTCGGGCGTAGCGGGTATCGCTCAGCTGGGCATCTCTCTGGATGCCGTTGAGGGCCAAGAAGGTGATGCCCGTCATCAGCAGGCTCACCACCAGGGTGGCCACAGCCAGCAGCTTGGTCTGCAGGCTGAATTCCGCCCACCAGCTGCCCATGGCCTGGCGCCAGCTCATCGGCTGCGCACCTGATAGCCGATGTCGCGGCGGAAGGTCATGCCTTCAAAGTGCACCTGGGCAAGCCCGGCGTAGGCCCGCTCGAAGGCGGTATTGAAGTCGTCGGCCTGGGCCACCAGCGCCAGCACCCGGCCGCCGCTGGTTAGGCAGCGGCCGTGGTCATCTCGGCGGGTGCCGGCGTGGAACAGCTGCAACTGGTCGGTGGGCTGCAGGGCGCTTTCGATGGGGTCGCCGCGGCGCAGCTCACCCGGGTAGCCCTCCGCAGCGGCGATAACGCAGGCACTGCAGCCGGGATGGATGGTGAGGGCTGGTGCCTGATCAAGGTTGCCATTGGCGCAGGCCAGCAGAATTTGGGCTAGCTCCGGCCCCAGCAATGGCATCAGGGTTTCGCACTCCGGATCGCCGAAGCGGCAATTGAATTCGATCACGCTCGGTCCGGTTGCGGTGAGCATCAAACCGGCGTAGATCACGCCGCGATAGTCAATGCCTCGAGCCCGCAGGGCGGCCACGGTGGGCTCAAGCACCAGCTGACGCACCTCTTCTAGGCCGGCTGCATCCAATAGGGGAGCCGGGGCGTAGGCGCCCATGCCGCCGGTGTTGGCGCCGGTGTCGCCTTCGCCGATGCGCTTGTGATCCTGGGCAGTGGGCAGCAGCACCATGCGCTGGCCATCGCAGAGGGCGAATACGGACACCTCGGGGCCAACGGTGCGCTCCTCCAGCACCAGGGAGACGTTTGCCAATTCGGCGCCAGCCGCCTTGGGGCCGGCGTCGAAGCGGCCGGCAAAAATTTCTTCGATGGCGTCGCGAGCCTCCTCAAGGCTTTCGGCCACCGTGACACCCTTACCGGCGGCCAGGCCGTCGGCCTTCACCACCAGGGGGCGCCCTTGGGCTTCCAAAACCTGCAGGGCCTGTTCGCGGCTATTAGCGGACCAGTAGCCGGCAGTAGGAATGCCGGCCTCCTGCATCAGCTCCTTGGCCCACTGTTTACTTGCCTCCAGCCGCGCCCCATCGGCCCCTGGACCGAAGCAGGGGAATCCGGCGGCGCGCAGGCTGTCGGCCAGGCCAGCAGCTAGGGGGGCTTCCGGACCAACCACCACTAGCTCAATCGCCAGCTCGCGGCAGGCGGCCACTAATCCGGCCGGGTCGGATTCGGCGATGGCAAGTTGCTGGCAGCCCGGCAGCTCCGAGCTGCCCCCATTGCCCGGAGCAATCCACACCGCCTCAACCCCTGGCGAGCGGGCTAGGGCCCAGCCCAGCGCATTTTCGCGGCCGCCAGCGCCGATCACCAGGATTCTTGTGGGTGTTGGGCAGGGGGCGGTGGGCATGGGCCGGATACAGGGGGAGGGATAGCTCTTAAGTTGGGCCGTGCTGCGGGGGGCCGCCGAGCCCTGTTTCTCGACATGCAGGCAATGCCAGCGCCATTCTCCCCCCGAGCCCGGCTCTTGCCGATTTTTAGCGCGGCGCTAGCTGGCCTGGCCGTCGCTTGCGCTTCTGTTGCCAGCGCCGCTGCAACCAGGCCAGCTAGCGCCGATCCCGCCCTGGTCGCCCTGTTGCGCGATGGAGATCTAAGTGCCCTTGATGCTGCGTGCGTCAGTGCCGTAGAGGGGCGCGATGGACCGCTGTTGCGCCAGCTGCAACAGCGGCTGCTCTCCATCCACCCAGCCCCCCAACCCCTGTCGGTGGTGCTGGCTAATGCCCACAGCCTGTTGAGCTGCCAGGCCCCTGATGGGGCCCTGCAGGTGCTTGGGCGGGTGGGGCCGGCGCCAGGCGCTGAGCGGACCCAGTGGCTAGTGCTGCAGTGGCGTGCTGCCCAGGCGGGCCTGCACCACCAGCTGGCGGCCGATGCCCTCGAGCGGCTTGCGGCTGGCAACCTTGGGCAGCTGGCGTTGTTGGAGCTACCGGTGGGCCAGCGCCAGGACGGCACCCCAGTGAATCGCCCAGCCCTGGATCTGCTGGCGGGCCATCTCGAAAGCCTGGGTCAACGGCAACGGGCCGCCGAGGTGTTGGTCAGCAGCGCCCAGCCCGGAGCAGCGACGGCGGCCCGGTTGTCCCAGGCGGTGGCGCTGTTTGAAGGCCTGCCGGCCGCCCAGCAGGACCGCCTGCTGGAGCTGGCCCTAGAGCAGGCTGCGGCCTCAGGCAGCTGGGGTTTGGTGGCTGGGATCCTCGACCAGCAGCTGGCCCTGGCTGGCAGTACGCCAGAGCAAGTCGCCCGCGCCACGGAGCGGCGCCTGCGCCTAAGCGCCCGCATTGACGATGCCTACGGTGAATGGCTGTTGCAACGTCGGGATCCGGCGGCCTTGTCCCGGCAGGGTGACCTGGAGCGCCAATTGCGCTCCCCCCGCTCTCCCAGCGGCCATGCCGCCGCACCCCAGTCCCCCGATCCCCAGCCATGACGGCCTACAACCTTGGTTCCCTGCTTTACGAAGGCAAGGCAAAACGGGTTTACGCCACTGATCAGCTCGACTTGGTGGCAATTGAATATAAAGATGATGCCACTGCCTTCAACGCGCTTAAAAAGGCCCAACTGGCAGGAAAGGGGGAGTTGAACTGCCGAATTTCGGCCTTGCTCTTTGAACATCTGGCCGCGCGGGGTGTGCCCACCCACTACCTAGGGGTCGATGGCAACCGCTGGATGCTGGCCCGTCCAGTGCGGGTGATCCCGATCGAAGTGGTGATTCGCAACGTCGCTGCGGGCTCGCTTTGCAAGCAGATGCCCATCGAGCCAGGCTCGCCGCTGGAGCCGCCCTTGCTTGATCTCTATTACAAAGATGATGGCTTCGGAGATCCCCTGCTTACGGAAGCCCGCCTTGAGCAGTTGGGTTTGGTGACCCCCGAGCAGCGCTGCCAGCTGGAGGTTCTGGCCCGTCAAGTGAACCGCGAACTGCTGGCCTTGTTTGATTCGATTGGCTTACAGCTGGTGGATTTCAAGATCGAATTGGGGCACACGGCTAGCGGTGAATTGGTGATTGCAGATGAGATCAGCCCCGATACCTGTCGTCTCTGGGATCGGGCGGTGCTGGATAGCCAGGACCGGATTTTGGACAAGGATCGATTCCGACAGGACTTAGGCGGTGTTGTCGAGGCCTACGGGGAGGTCCTCAAACGGGTCCAAGGGGCTTGTCCTCAACCCAGGGTCTACCGGTAAGGTCAGCGGAATTTGCGGCCTGTCCGCTCCGCTACCCCTTTCCCATGGCCGGATCGCTGAGTTTGAGGGCTATTTGGCCCCTAATGGGCGCCGCCCTCCTCTCGGCGACCCCGGCCCTGGCCCAACCTGCATCGCAGCAGGTGGACAATCCATTGGCGGATCCGGCCAACCAGGCGCCCGCTCCACAAACGCCGTTTCCCGCCCAGGCCGCCCCGGTAGCTGAGCCTGCTGCCAGAGCTGAGCCCAAGGTCTTGATCGCTGAGGTAGTGATCGAAGGGCTACAAGACCACCCTGAACGGGAGCGGCTGGAGCTGGCCGCCTACGCAGCGATGGCGGTCACACCAGGTTCGCGGGTTACCCGCAACGAGCTGCAGACCGACCTGTCAGCGATCTACGCCA
Organism: Cyanobium sp. NIVA-CYA 375; assembly: GCF_056108345.1. Classification (NCBI taxonomy): domain Bacteria; kingdom Bacillati; phylum Cyanobacteriota; class Cyanophyceae; order Synechococcales; family Prochlorococcaceae; genus Cyanobium; species Cyanobium sp. NIVA-CYA 375. The sequence continues at coordinate 71,369 of NZ_JBSYHW010000001.1, forward strand.
GCGGCTGGTTTTCCGATGTGCGGATCCAGCCAGTTGACGGCCCGTTGGGCGTGCGACTGGTGGTGGTGGTGGTGGCCAACCCTGTGCTGCAGCAGGTAAAGCTGGATCCAGCTGATCTGAAGTTGCCCGAGCAGGTAGTCAAGGACACCTTCGCTGCTGACTACGGCAAAACTCTCAACCTCAACACCCTGCAGACCCGCATGCAGGAGTTGCAGCGCTGGTATGCCGATCAGGGCTACTCCTTGGCGCGGATCACCGGTCCTAGCCGGGTTAGTCCGGAGGGGGTGGTGGAGCTGCTGGTGCGCCAGGGCACCGTCGAGGGGGTTGAGGTCCAGTTCCTCAACAAGGAGGGCTCTGCCACCAACGACAAAGGCGAGCCAATTCGGGGCAAGACCAAGCCTTGGGTTGTGACCCGAGAGGTGTCGTTGCGCCCCGGCCAGGTATTCAACCGCCGCGAGCTGGAGGAGGATATCAAGCGCATTTATGGCACTGGCCTGTTTAGCGATGTCAAGGTGACGCTCAAGCCGGTGCCGGCCGAGCCTGGCAAGGTGGTAATTGTGCTCGGCATTGTTGAGCAGTCCAGCGGTTCTTTGTCAGGCGGCCTGGGTTACAGCCAGAGCCAGGGCGTGTTTGGTCAGATCCAGTTGCAGGACAGCAACCTGTTTGGTCGGGCCTGGGATCTGGGCACCAACATTTCCTACGGCCAGTACGGCGGGCTTGGTGATGTCACCTTCACCGATCCCTGGATTAAGGACAACAAATACCGGACTTCCTTCCGGGCTCGCTTCTTCTTCAGTCGTGAAGTGCCCCAGTTGTTCCAGAACGAAAACAACTCTTTCACCTACGAGTTGCAGAACTTTGATGGAGCCGATTTTGACGTAGTCACTAGTCGAACTGTTAATAATAATGGCACCGAAACTGTAACCACTAATTTTGATACTGTCGCGATTCAGAGGATCGGCGCCAACATTCAGTTTGTGCGACCTCTCAATGGTGGTAATCCCTATAAGAAAGCTCCCTGGAATTTGATTCTCTCCTTTGGTGGGCAAGAAGTTACGCCAATGGATTTTTCCGGTAGCAAGTACTCCTTTGGGGTGGTTGGTGCTACGACATCTCCTGATACAGTTCCTAGCAATAAGGTTATTTGCCTAGCCTTCAACTGCGCCTCTGAAAACCAACTTGTCAGCTTTCGGGTCGGGGCTACTTACAGCACCCTTAACGACCCTCGCAATCCTACTAAGGGTAATTTCCTTAGCCTAGGCACTGAACAATTTATTTCTGTCGGGGAAAACTCCCCAACCTTTAACCGCGTTCGCGGCAGCTTCACCCACTACATACCTGTGGAGTGGTTGAAGATCTTCAAGGGCTGCCGGCCTAAGCCCGGTGAGACCAAAGACTGTAAGCAGGCACTGGCCTTCCAAGTTTCAGCTGGAACCTTGGTGGGCAGTGATATCCCGCCCTATGAGGCTTTCTGTCTGGGTGGTGGCAACTCCGTGCGTGGTTATTACGACTGTGATTTGGGAGTTGGCAAAAGTTTTGCTGAGGCCACGATTGAATATCGCTTCCCAATCTTCAGCATCATTAGTGGTGAAATTTTCTTTGACGCTGGCACCACTTTTGGGACCCAGGCAGACATTCCTGGCAACCCTGGCGGCCTGCTTGGCAAGAAGGGTGAGGGTTATTCCCCAGGCGTTGGCCTAATCGTGACTACACCAGTGGGGCCCCTGCGCCTTGAAGTTGCCACCCAAGATTTCTCCAGCGACTGGCGCTTCAACTTGGGCGTGGGCTGGAAGTTCTAGTGGCGCCATGGCCCAGCGATTATTGTGGTGCCTGGACCTTGAGCCAGCCGGTGCAACGGCTGGGTGTGGGTCTGCACAGCGGCCAACAGAGCCAGGTGCGCTTGCAGCCATCAGAGCGCCCGGGTTATTGGGTGGGTTGGCTAGATGCACCTGAGCTTCCCTTGATACGTTTGGCGCCGGATCAAGTGAGGGACACTCAGCTTTGCACTGCTTTACGGCTAGATCAACGCCGGCTGGCCACGGTTGAGCACCTGCTGGCTGCCCTGGCCGGCACCGGTGTTACCCAGGCTGAAATTTTGGTGAGGGGCGAGGAAATCCCTTTGCTGGATGGATCGGCCCTGCCCTGGGTTGAGGCGCTAGGCGAAGCGGGGCTTCAGGCCCTGCCCTATGCAGCGGCGGCGCTGGAGCTTGAGCTGCCGCTCACAGTGAGTAGTGGCGTCAGCTTTGTCACGGCCCTGCCCCATGACGGCCTACGGCTAGGTGCGGCGATTGAATTTGCCGATGCGGCCATTGGTCGCCAACTGTTTTCACTCGATTTGTCACCGTGCGCTTTTGTTGAGCAGATCGCTCCGGCTCGCACTTTCGGGCTGCGCTCCCAGGTGGAACAGCTGCGGGCGGCTGGCCTGATCCGGGGTGGCTGCCTTGAGAACGCCCTTGTGTGTGATGGCGACAGCTGGCTCAATCCGCCGCTGCGGTTTGTGGAGGAACCGGTGCGCCATAAAATCCTGGACTTGTTGGGCGACCTGGCGCTGATCGGATTGCCTCGGGCTCAGGTTTTCGCCTACCGCGGCTCCCACGGACTCCACACCTCTTTGGCTGCGGCCCTGGCCGGCCTTTCCAGCTCCTCCCCCACCAGTTCTCCGCCTAGTTGATGCCCTTGTCTGACGCCAGCCCACCGCTATCTGAGTCCGCCGCGCCTGTGTCTTCGGATCCCACAGCGGCTGTGATCCTTACCAGCGAGCAGATTCAAGGACTGCTGCCCCACCGCTACCCATTTGCTCTGGTGGATCGGGTGATTGAGCATGAGCCGGGTAAACGGGCTGTGGCGATCAAGAACGTCACCCTCAATGAACCGCAGTTTCAGGGCCATTTTCCCGGTCGCCCCCTGATGCCGGGAGTGTTGATCGTTGAGGCAATGGCCCAGGTGGGTGGGCTGATTGTCACCCAGATGCCCGATCTGCCCAAGGGGCTTTTCGTTTTTGCTGGCATTGACGGTGTGCGGTTTCGTCGTCCGGTGGTGCCTGGCGACCAGCTAGTGATCACCTGCGAGCTGCTGAGCCTCAAACGCCGCCGTTTCGGCAAGGTCAAGGCTGAAGCCAGCGTGGATGGCCTGCTGGTCTGCTCTGGGGAACTGATGTTCTCGCTGGTGGACTGATGGCCACGACCATCCATCCCACGGCTGTTGTCGATCCCAAAGCTCAGCTGGCTGAGGGTGTTGAAGTTGGGCCCTACGCCGTGATCGGCCCCCAGGTGGAGCTTGGTGCCGGCTGCCGCATAGGGCCCCATGTGGTTCTCGATGGCAGGGTGCGGATGGGCCGCGATAACCGCATATTTCCCGGGGCCTGCATCGGCCTCGAACCCCAGGATCTCAAATACACGGGAGATCCCACCGAGGTGGTGCTGGGCGACGAGAACACCATCAGGGAGTGCGTCACCATTAATCGAGCCACCACTGGCCACCAGCAAACGCGCCTTGGTAGCGGCAATCTGCTGATGGCCTATTGCCATCTGGGCCACAACTGCGAATTAGGCGACCGGATCGTGATCGCCAATGGGGTGGCAGTGGCAGGCCACGTGGTGATCGGCGATCGGGCGGTGATCGGCGGCGTGCTCGGCATTCACCAGTTTGTCCATATCGGCACCCTGGCCATGGTGGGTGGTATGAGCCGCATCGAGCGAGATGTGCCGCCGTTCACCATGGTGGAGGGCCATCCCTCCCGTGTTAGAGCACTTAACAAGATCGGGCTGCGGCGCAGCGGCCTGGTTGAGCAAGATGACGGCCAGCAGTTTGAGCAGCTCAAGCAGGCCTGGACCCTGCTCTACCGAAGTGGCCTCACCTTGGCCGAAGCCCTAAGCCAGTTGCGCTCCCAGCCCCTGGGCGGCGCTGCCGACCAGCTTTGCAGTTTCCTGGAGGCCTCCATTGGCCCCTCCCGCCGCGGGCCGATCCCGGGGTCGCGCTGATGCTGCGGTTGCTGGTGAGCACCGGTGAGGTGTCCGGGGATTTGCAGGGATCGCTGTTGGTCAAGGCGTTGCACGAGGAGGCCCGGCGCCGCCAGCTCGATCTCGAGATCGTGGCCCTTGGTGGCGAGCGCATGGAACGCGCCGGTGCGGCACTGCTGGCTAACACCACCCGGATGGGTGCCATCGGCTTGCTGGAGGCGATTCCCTTTGTGTTGCCGACCCTGAGGTTGCAGCGGCGCTTGAAGCGTTGGTTTCGCCGCGATCCTCCCGATGGCGTGGTGCTGATCGACTACATGGGCCCCAATGTGAGCCTGGGGCTGCGGCTTAAACGCAGATTTCCCAAGGTGCCCGTCACGTACTACATCGCCCCGCAGGAGTGGGCATTTAAATTCGGCAACGGCGGCCGCTCCAATCTGATCAGCTTCACCAATCAGATCCTGGCGATTTTTCAGGAGGAGGCTCGTTTCTATCGCTGCCGTGGCGCCAATGTCACCTACGTGGGCCATCCCCTGCTCGACACCATCGGTGAAGTGCCAAGCCAGCTGCAGGCACGCTTGCAGCTCGGCCTGCGCGGTGATGCACCGGTGCTGCTGTTGATGCCGGCATCGCGGCGCCAGGAGATCCGTTACATGCTGCCCCATATCGTGGCGGCGGCGGCTGAGCTGCAGCGCCAGCGGCCTGAGCTGCAGGTGGTGGTGCCGGCGGGATTGCCTGGCTTCGAGGCCCATCTGGCGCGGCAATTGAGCAAGGCTGGGGTGCGGGCGGTGATCATTGCTGCCGCCGATTCCGACCAACTCAAGGCCAGCCTCTGCGCCGCCGCCGATGTAGCCCTCGCTAAATCGGGCACGGTGAATTTGGAATTGGCCCTGCGGGGGGTGCCCCAGGTGGTGGTCTATCGCGTCAGCCGGGTGACAGCCTTTGTGGCCCGCCACATCCTGCGCTTCAGCGTGCCCCACATTTCTCCTGTAAACCTTGTGCTGGGAGAGCGGCTGGTGCCGGAGCTGCTGCAGGAGGACCTCACGGCAGCGGCAATCGTGCGCGAGGCCCTACCGCTACTTGAACTTGATGTCACCTCTGGGGCACGCCAAACCATGCTGGAGGGCTACCGCCGTCTGCGATTGGAACTAGGAGAGCCGGGAGTCACCCAGCGGGCAGCATCCGCCATCTTTGACCAGGTGCTGGAAGCTCGATGACCCGACCCCCTTTTTGCTTGGCCCGTCCCCTGGCCTGGCTGCTGAGCTTGCTGCTTCTGGTGTGCGCAGCTCCCGCCCAGGCTGGCGCTGCGTCGCAGGAAGCCGTGCTCGCTGGCGGCTGTTTCTGGTGCCTAGAACACGATCTTGAGAAGCTCCCCGGGGTGCTGGATGCCCAGAGTGGTTACAGCGGTGGCGCCGGAGCCAACCCCACCTACAGCCAGGTATCGGCTGGGGGCACGGGCCACCAAGAGGTGGTGCGGGTCCGCTTTGATCCCGCCCGGATCAGCTACGCAACCCTGCTGCGCTCTTATTGGCGCAACATCGACCCCCTCGATGGCGGCGGTCAGTTTTGCGATCGCGGCAGCTCCTATCGGCCAGTGATTTTCACCAGCGGCTCCGATCAACAAACCCAGGCCCAAGCCAGCCTGCGCTCGGCGGCGGCAGAGCTGGGCCGTCCGGTAGAGGCCTTGAAGGTGCAAATCAAGCCGCTCAACCGCTTTTGGCCTGCGGAGGGCTATCACCAGAACTATGCGGAGCTAAATAGCGTCAAATACAACTACTACCGCTGGGCCTGCGGCCGAGATCGGCGGCTGGATTTGGTGTGGGGTAAGCGCGCCCGCAGCGGGTCGACCTGGATTTCCGGTAGGAAATCCTGACCAATGGCCGTTCTTGGGGGAGCGCTAGCAGCTCAGGGATAGCAGCAATATTGGGGGGAATATGAGTGTCCCAACCGCTTGCTTAGTACTAAGGGTCTGTGATGGAGCGGCTTTCCGCCCTGCTCGAGGAACTCAGATCTGTTTACAATCTTGTCAATTACGGGACAAGTCTTGTATGTATCTGCTGACCATTCGTAACGGTCTGCATACGCGTCATGTTGGGCCCTACGCGAGCCCGAAGCAGGCTGCTGATGACCTTGATCGCCTCATGCCCCTCAGTGGCGAACGCGCCCGCTGGCAGATCCATGCATTGGAGTCGCCTGAGGAGATGCGCGCCAGCATGGCGGCTGTGGCTGCGGTCGCCTGAGTTTTCAGTTGCGGCCGGGATAACCCCTTAGCAAACCGCTTTCGATCATCAGGCCCACGCCGGCATTGATCAAGATCAGGCCAAACGTGCCATACCAGAACCAGGGGCCTGGGCTGGTGAGGGTTTCCAATTTGCCTGCGGCGGCTAATACCTGAACGCCTTTGCGGATCACCGCCTCGCCAAACAGGCAGAGACCTGCGGGCAGCAGCAGTACGCCGAGCTGGGCTTTGACGTACCAGCGGATCTTCTGAACTGCCATGGAGATGTCAAAGGCGCCAGGCTTTCAAACTTAGGCCGCGGCTTCGAGAGGCGCCCCTGAGCAGATCCAATTCACCAGGGTGCGCACGCCAAACCCAGTGGCCCCTGCTGGATCGGCGCCTTGACCCTTATCGCTCCAGACGGTGCCAGCGATGTCGAGGTGGGCCCAAGGCAGTTTGGGGGTGACGAAGTCCTGCAGGAAAAGGGCGGCGGTGATCGACCCCCCGGGGCGGGGGCCAGTGTTCTTGAGGTCGGCGAACTGGCTCTTTAGCCCTGCCTTGTAGGAGCTGCGCAGGGGCATGCGCCACAGATCTTCACCGCTGGCATGGCCGGCGCCCAGTAGGGCCTCCGCCAGGCCATCAGTGTTCGACCAGAGCCCCGCCATTTCCCCCCCTAGGGCGATCACACAGGCACCGGTGAGGGTGGCCAGGTCGACTACCGCATCCGGTTCGAGCTTGCAGGCATACACCAAGGCATCAGCCAGGGTGAGGCGCCCCTCGGCATCGGTGTTATTGATTTCGATGGTCTTGCCATTGGAGGCGGTGAGGATGTCTCCTGGGTGAATGGCGCCGCCGCTGATCATGTTTTCGCAGGCGGCCACGATCACGTGCACTTCCACGCCAGCGGGTTTGAGCTCGGCCAGGGCCCGAGCGGCGCCCAGCACCGCAGCACTACCCCCCATGTCGTACTTCATCATCTCGATCTGGGAGCCGCCCGTCTTGAGGTTGTAGCCGCCGGAATCGAAGGTGAGGCCCTTGCCCACCAGGGCGATACGGCGCTGCACGGGGCCAGCGGGCCTGATGGTGAGGTGGATGAACTTAGGCGCCAGATCCGAGCCTTGGGCTACTCCCAGATAGGCCCCCATACCAAGGGCGGCGCAGTCTTCCCGCTCCAGCAGCTGCAGCTGGGCGCCGAAGTCGTGGGCGATTGCTGCGGCGGTGTCGGCCAGATGTTGGGGCGTGGCCACGTTGGGAGGGGCAGCCACCAGCTCCCGGGCCAGCTCGACGCCGGCGCAGGTGGCTCCCACCGCAGCTAGGGCGGGCGCGGCGCTTGCTGCTACGCCGATCAGGCTGATGGAGTTGGGAAGGCTGCGGGGCTCGGCTTCGCTCTTGAAGCGCTGGTCGCTGAACAGGGCAAGACGGGCTGCCTCAGCCATGGCCTGGGCCGCAGCACCTGCTGCCAAGGCTTCGATCGGCATGGCCAAGGCCAGATGGCGTGCTCCAGCGGTTGCAGCGGCTTGGCTGGCGGCGGCGCAGGCCCGGCGCAGGCCGGCCAGGTTGAAGTCGGCCGGAGCTCCTAGGCCCACCAGGATCAGGGTCTGGGGACTGGCATCTAGGCGATCGAGGCTGAAGCATTGGCCGGGCTTGGCCTTAAAGCGGCGTTGCTCCAGGCGACTCGCCAACGACATACCCAGGGCGGCGGTGAGCTGCTCGAGCTGGGGGTGATCCGGGCGATCTTCGGCACCGGCGAATAGGCCGACGGCTAGGCAGTCACCATCCCAGTGGCCCAGGGCCGCAGGCAGCAAGTCGGGGATACAGCGAAAGTCCATGGCGCGGCCGGGGTTGGGCGCGATCGTAGCCAGCGCGGCCAGCTCAACTCCCCTAAGCCGGATCGGCTTGAAAAGGCGTGGCCCAGCGGCTGCGGGTTTCCTTGTTGAAGGGCGGCAGCCAACGCTGAATTAGGGCCTGCTCCAGGGCGCGGCGCGGCCGGACGGCGGCGGGCACGTCTAACCAGAAGCGGATGCTGGTCTGACAGCCCAGGCCTGCTTTCAGCAGGGCCTCGCTGTAAGCGGCTAGGTAGGCCTTGCAGTCGTGTTCGCCTTTCCAGCGCCGGTCTGCTTGGCCGGTTTCACCCACATAGAGCAGCAGGGGCTGGCCCAGGCCGGCTGGTCGATCGGTAACCAAATACAAGGCTGCCCCCTGTTGAGGTGCGGAGGGCCAGCGCCAGAAGGAGAGGGCCTGGGGGGTGAGCTGCAGGGGGTTGAAGGCCTCGACTATTTCTTCCAGTGTTTTGGGGTTACTGGCAAACAGCGAGCCCTGCATGGACCTACCAACTTGGTTTCCCCACAGGGGCTGCTGGTGGGAGGCAAGGCGGGCCTGCCAATCCTGCAGCTGTGAGGCTTGCAAGGGCAGATCCGGGGCATCAGCGCGGTCAGTTCTCCCCAGTTGGCCGGTGCCAAACAACTCTCCTTGACGCGCCAACGCTTTAGGCCCCTGAGCCGGTCTGGCCCGTGCTCGTAGCGCCCTTGCCGCCAGGGGGCAGTTCCGGGCCGGCGAGCCCTTGCCTGAAGCTCACCTTGCCGATCCAGCTTTCGACTAGGTCGGCGGGAAATTGCAGACGCTGTTGCAGGTCCGCCAGATCGCGAAAGGGGCTGCGGCTGCGCTCACGCAGCAGCCGGCTGAGCCTGGGCGCATCCAGGCCCAGCCCCGTTAGCTCCTGGCTGGAGGCTTGGTTGAGATCCACCCGGGTAGCGGCTTGAAAAGGCGCTGCTGGCTCGCCGTACCAGCGAAATTCCAGAAGGGGCTGCCAGCCCCGCACCACAGCATCAGAGAGCTCTAACGCCCGTTGCAGGTCGTCGGTGCCGCTGAGCTGGATGCCGCCCGCCTGCAGCCGCAGCAGTAGGTCCACCTGGTCGGCAGCGATGCCCGGCAGCCGCAGCCAGTCGGCCGCGGTGGCGCGGTTTACATCGAGCCGCCAGCCCAGGGCAGCGGCCCGGGCTACGGCCTCGGCATCCTCGAGCTTGAGAGCGGGGTTGTGTTGCAGCTTTAGGGCCAGCAGCTCCTGCTCCACCAGCTCCCTTTGGACAAGCTCGCTCTGAACCCGCTCCCGCTCCGCCGCTGCATCGGTAGGTGTCGCAGGGCGCGATGCCGCCGGGATTTGGCCAGTGGCCCGCAGCACCTGACGCGCCAGGGGATCCAACCAGTGCCGCTTGGCCATGGCGGAATGCCACCGCATCGAAATCGCACCGAACCTAGCGGGGGCCTCACTCTTCAGGCCAGTCGATCAGCCCCCAGCGCAGGCCGAGTACGGCGGCATGGGTGCGGTCGCGGGCCTGGAGTTTGCGGCAGAGGGAGCGCAGGTGGGTCTTGGCCGTGTCGGCGCTGATAAACAGCTGCTGGCCGATCTCCACGTTGGTGTCGCCTTGGGCCACCAGAGTGAGCACCTGCCGTTCGCGCTCACTTAGGGGTTCCAGGGGCCCCCCATCGCCGGGCCCGCGGCGAAACAGCTCTGTAAGGCTTCGGTCTACGTAGACACCGCCACCGCTGATCGCATGCAGGGCGGCCAGGGCACTGCCCAGACCAAGGCGAGACTCCACCAGTAGCCCGTCGCAGCCGGCATCAATCGCTGCTTGGATCGGGGCCTCGCGGTGCTCCTGGGTGATCAGTAAAAGGGTGTGGAGGCTGGGCCAGCGCTGCTTTAGTTGCAGCAGTAAGGAGACGCCTGAGCCCTGCTCCAGCGTGTCGCTGAGGAACACCATTGAGGGCCGGTGCCGCTCCACCAGCTCCAGACCAGCGGCCTCACAGGTGGCGGCACCCACCAAGTGCTCTTGGCCGATCAGGCCGCCTACAAAGAAGCTGAGCAGGGCCCGGTTGCCGAGGCAGGCCACTAGGCGGGCATCCCGCAGCAGGTTGTTGATTTGGCGGGTGTTGCGGCGGATCTGCTCAAGCTTGGGCGTGAAGTCCATCGGCGCTGAAGGCTGTGCTGGGGTCCTGCATTAGCGTCATCCTGACTAGTCCCGCTGGATTAGCCAGCGGCAATACGCCTATCCGCACTCCCCAGGGGCCCCAGAACTCACCAGAATTCGCAAACGCTGCGCTGCCAGGGTTATGGCGTTTTTTGAATCCGAGATCGTTCAGGACGAAGCCAAGCGGCTGTTTGGTGATTACCAGCAGTTGATGCAGCTGGGTAGTGAGTACGGCAAGTTTGATCGCGAGGGCAAGAAGCTCTATATCGAAAAGATGGAGGACATGATGGAACGCTATCGGGTGTTCATGAAGCGCTTCGAGCTCTCCGAAGACTTCCAGGCCAAGCTCACCGTGGAGCAGCTACGCACCCAGCTAGGCCAGTTCGGCATGACACCGGAAACGATGTTCCAGCAGATGCACCAGACCCTGGAGCGCATGAAGTCTGAGCTGGAGGCCACCGCCTAGCGGCTGCCTACGATCTCGCCACAGAGTCAAGGCGGTTCGCAGTTCGAATGACAGCAGCGCAGCCGCCAGCAGAGCATCCAGCAGAGCAGTCCCCTATCGGGCAGCCTCCACTGCCGGCCTGGCTTGAGCGGGGAATGGTCGATCTGTTCCCCGCCGGCAGCGGTGCCGGTGCCTGCAGCGACCCAGACCAGCAGCTAGCCGCTCGCCTGGAAGAGGCCAAGCGGGCCGGACGGCCCTTGCGGATCAAGCTAGGCATCGACCCCACCGGCTCCGATATTCACCTGGGGCATTCGCTGCTGTTCCGCAAGCTGCGGGCCTTCCAGGATGCAGGCCATATCGCCGTGCTGATCATCGGCGACTTCACCGCGCGCATCGGCGATCCCACCGGCAAGAGCGCCACCCGGGTGCAACTCAGCGCTGCTGCGGTGGAGGCCAATGCCGCCACCTACCTGCAGCAGCTGGGCCTGGGTCAGGCCCGCGAGCGCGCCCTGCTCGATTTCGAGACTCCTGGTCGGCTGGAGGTGCGCCGCAACAGCGAGTGGCTCACCGGGCTCGACCTGCCCCAGGTGATCGAGCTGCTGGGCATCAGCACCGTGGGCCAGATGCTGGCCAAGGAGGATTTTTCCAATCGCTATGGCTCGGGCGCCCCCATCTCCCTGCACGAGTTTCTATATCCGTTGCTGCAGGGCTACGACTCGGTGCAAGTGCAGGCGGATCTGGAGCTGGGTGGCACCGATCAAAAGTTCAACGTGGCCATGGGCCGCGACCTGCAGCGTCACTTCGGTCAACGGCCCCAATTTGGAATGCTGCTGCCAATCTTGCCGGGCCTCGACGGCCTGCAAAAGATGAGCAAAAGCCTGGGCAACACCGTGGGCCTCAGCGAAGACCCCCTCTCGATGTATTCGAAGCTTGAAAAGGTGCCCGATGCGGTGGTCGACGACTACCTGACCCTGCTGACCGATTTGGATTTGGCGGGTCTGCCGCAGAACCCAAGGGAGCGGCAGAAATTGATGGCCCTGGAGATCACCCAGGCGCGTCATGGCGGGCCGGCGGCGGCGGCGGCCCAGCTGGATGCCGCCAAGCTTGTGGCCGGTGCGGCGGGTAGCGGTGCGGCCGCTGCTGAGGTGCCAGAAGCTTCGCTGATTGGGGTGAACTTCCCCGCCAAGGCCTTCTACCTGCTCAGTGCCGTGGGCCTCTGCGCTAGCAGCAGCGACGCCCGCCGCCAGATCCAGGGTGGCGGCGTCAAGCTCGATGGCGAAAAGCTTGTGGATCCCAACCAGGAGTTCGCCGGCCCCGAGGCCCTCGCCGGCAAGGTGCTGCAGCTGGGCAAGAAGACCTTCCGGCGGCTGGTGGTGGGCTGAGAGCCCCCACAGGCCCTGCTAGCGGCTACCCAGCAGGTCGTCCCAGCTCGGGCTCTGGATTGCAGCCCCATCACCGGAACCGCAGGGAATGGTGATGCCTGCATCTCCCCAGGGGTACCAGGCAGGCAGGGGGCAGGAGGCGCCCAGCTCAAGACTGAGGGTCACTGGCAGGGGAGTGGAATCGGAGAAGGGCATGGCCACGGCTCGCACCGCACCAGCCTGGGCGGAGCGATCGGGGCTCCAATGCAGCGCTGATGCCATCGCCATGTCTTCTGGGCGACGCCCTACTTAGCCTGCAAGCGAGCTGCCTGCGGCCCTTGCTTGAGCCCAGTAATCAAATCATCGTGGCCCTTGATGGCATGACGCCAGATCAAGCCATGGCATTTGCGCGGTCGCTGCCTGAGCTGCGCTGGGTGAAGGTGGGCCTGGAGCTGTTTGTGGCTGGCGGGCCGGCGGTGGTCCAGCAGCTGCGCGAGCAGGGCAAGCGGGTGTTCCTAGACCTCAAGTTCCACGACATCCCGGCCACGATGGCCGGCGCCTGCCGCAGCGCCGCCCGCCTCGGTGCCGAGCTGATCACGGTGCATGCCAGCGCTGGCAGCGCGGCCCTGGGCGCGGCCCAGGCGGCGGCCCTGGAGTCGGCTGCGGCGGCAGGTCTGCCTACCCCCACCCTGCTGGCGGTGACTGTGCTTACCAGCTGGCAGCAGGCCTGTTTTGCATCCGAGCTGGCGATTGGGGAGTCGCTTGCTGCCTACGTGCCCCGGCTGGCCCGGCTGGCGGCTGAAGCCGGCATCGGCGGCTGCGTCTGCTCACCGCTGGAGGTGGCCGCCCTGCGGGCTGCCCATCCCGAGCCCTTTGCCCTGGTGACCCCGGGCATCCGCCCAGCTGGAGCAGCCCTTGGCGATCAGCAGCGGGTGCTGACGCCTGCCCAGGCCGTCGCTGCCGGAGCCAGCCAGCTGGTGATCGGCCGGCCGATCACGGCGTCGCCAGATCCGGTTGCGGCCTTCGCGGCTTGTTGCCGGGAGCTGGAGCTGGGTGGGTTTTAGGTCACCAGTGAGCTTCAGGCCACCAGGGAGCCTCGGGGCACTAGTTCGGCGTAGAGCGCCTCTAAGGCGTCGATGTTGCCTTCAAGTGTGTAGCGCTCTAGGGCGCGGGCGCGGGCCCGCCGGCCTAGCTCGGCGGTGAGCACGGGTTGATCGCGCAGCACCGGGATCAAGGTGCGCAGCTGGGTGGTGACTCCCTGGGTGCTGATCACGATGCCGGCGCCCCCCTCCAGCACCTCGCCATCGGCGCCGGCGTCGGTGGCGATGCAGGCGGTGCCGCTGGCCATCGCCTCCAGTAGGGCCAGGCTCAGGCCCTCCACCAGGGAGGGCAGCAGAAACACTTCGGCTAGCTGCTGGAAGGCCACGCGTCGCTCCAGGCTGGGTTCATAGCCCCACCACACCAGATCAGGTTCATCGCCCGGGGCCTGAAGGGAGCTGCGCAGGGGGCCATCGCCCACGATCACCAGCACGCAGCCGGCGGGTCGCACGAGCCGCCAGGCCTTGATCAGGGCTTCGACGTTTTTCTCAGTGGCCACCCGACCCATGTAGAGAAAGACGCGCCGCCCCGCAAAGCGTTTGCGCAGCTCCTGCAGGTCTGGGCTGGCAGCGGTGGCGAGCGATGCCGGCTGCCACATCGTGGTGTCGACGCCGTTGGGGATCACGGCCAGCCGCTCGGCCCGCACTCCCAGGCGCTGCAGCATCTCCGCCTGCAGCTCCGAAAACACGATCACGCGATCAAATTTGGCCAGGGCGGGCCCATAGAGCTGGTAGGTGAGCTGCTGGGTGCCGGCGGTGAGGTTGCGCAAGCTGGCATCGAAGGCCGGATGAAAGGTCGCTACTACCGGCAGCCCCAGCTGCTGGCAGAGATCGGGTAAGCGGAAATCGAGGGGTGACAGAGTGAGACTGGCGTGCACTAGGTCGGGTTTGAGTCGCTCCAGGGATTCACGCAATTCCCGCTGGGCCCCCAGCGATGGAATCGTGTATACCTGCGACTTGACCAGGTAGGGCAGGGCTACTTCTGGGCCGCCGCCATTGCTGTCGCCCTGGTTGTCAGCATCCGGCAGGGCATCGCTGGAGCGAGCCAGGCTGCCGGGGGGGGTGTCGAAATGGATGAAGCTGATCCCGTGGCCGCGGCTGCGCAGCGCGTGGGTCGTGCTCAGTCCGTAGGTGACGTTGCCGCAGAACGGTGTTTTCTTGCCCAGCCAGGCAATGTGGGCCACCAGGGCTCGCGCGTCCGGAGGCTCACGCTACCAGCGCTGCCATGGCCGCTCCAATACGGCCGCCACCAGGGCAATGGCTGCCAGGCCCCAGAGCACCGGCAGCAGGCCGTAGCGGCTCACCACTGCCCCGGCCAGCACCAACGGCAGGCTCAGGGCCACGTTGATCAGGTTATTTTGTAGGCCAAACACCTTGCCGCGCAGCTCTTCGGGGGTTTCTTCCTGGATCGTGGTTTGGGCAGGAATAGCCAGCAGGGCCGAGCCCACCCCCAGCACGCCGCAGAGCAGCAAGGTAAATACCAAATTGCCGCGCAGCTGGCCGAGCAGCACCAAGCTCCAGCCGATCGTGCCCAAGCCCGTGGCGGCAAGGTAACGGCGGTTCAGCCCCTGGCCCAGTTGAGCCACTGCCAGGGCCCCAATCGCTAGGCCCAGGCCGCTCATCGCCAGCAGGGTTCCAAACTGGGTGGGGCCAAGCCCGGGGATGGCCGCCGCCAGGCTGATCGCCAGCACGTAAAGGGCCGCCAGCAGGCTGTAGAGCAACACCAGCTGCACCATGGCGCTGAACACCCGCGGCCGCTCCCGCAGCACCTGTATCCCCTCGCCGATCTCCTGCCACACGGTTGTGCGGCTCGGCGCTCGGGGCGGCTCCTGCCAGCGGATTCGGCTGATGGCTACGGCCGCCAAGCCATAGCAAAGCGGCAGCAGCAGAAATTCACCGCCGTTGATGCCGATGCGTTGCAGGCCCAGGTTTAGGAGCCGCAGGATCGGATCACCCAGGGCAAAGCCCACGATCGTGGCGGCCATGCTGGTGGCCTGATAAAGCGAGTTTGCCGCTAGCAGCTGGTCGCTTGGCACCAGCTGGGGTAATGCTGCCTGTTCGGCCGGCGCAAAAAACTGGGTGAGTACCGACTCGAAAAAGGTCATCAGCACCAGCCCCCAGTAGCCCCAGCTGAGCCCCAGCCACTCGGGGCCCTCCACCAGGCAGAGGGGGGCAAGCAAGACCAGCAGCGCCCGCAGGCCGTTGGAGGCCACCATCACGCCCCGCTTGGGCCAGCGGTCGGCCCAGACCCCGGCGACAGTGCCCAGCAGCATGGCTGGAATCGTGTTGGCCACGTAGATCCCCGTGGCCAGCAGGGTGATCATCTGGGCCCGGGTTTCGGGCAGGTCCAGCCGGATTGCCGAGGCGGCCTCCGCCAGGGCCGGGTTGGCCTCAGGCGTTCCCTTCACCCAGGTCTGGGCGATCAGGAACACCATCAGCACGATGTAAAACTTGTCCGCCAGCTGGGAAAAGATCTGGCCAAGCCAGAGCCAGCGGAAATCGGGTAGCGCCAGAACGCCCTGCAATCCGGTGGCGTTGGATTTGCCGCTCAAACTGGCTCGAATTGCTGCTGGCTCGTCATGATGGCGCAGCCCCGGCTGCCAAGCCGGTGCGCAGCAGCCGGAAGGCCCGGGGTTTGCGGCTGAGATGCTCCTGGCACCAGTGCTCCACTAGCTCCAGCAGGTGCAGCCACACCGGCAGGGGGCCCATCAGTTCGCCATCGCGCCGGCGGGGCAGGTTGGGCCGCAGCAGCCGTTGCAGCAGGGCCAGTTCGGAGGCATTGAGCACCACCCGTGCCCCCGGCACGCCACCGATCACCAACCCCTCGCTCGGCACCAGGCTGCAGCGCCAATCCCAATCGCCCACGGGCGGATCCAGGGTCTCGCCACTGCGGCTGCAGCAGCCCAGGGGTAAGGCGTAGCCGCCGAGGGCCAGCAGGTGAACGCTGCCCTGCACCGCGATTGCCAAGGCTTCTAGGTCGCAGCCCCGCTCCCTAACTAGGGCGTCGAGGCGGCCCAGCTGCATCAGTAGGTCGCCCAAGATGCCGGCGGAGGGTGCGTCGCTTGGCACCAGGGCCAGACATAGCTCCATCAGGGCCTGGGCGGCGGCGAGGGCCTCCAGCTGCTGGGCCAGGCCGCTGTAGCTGCGCAGCACTTTCAGTTGACGCACCCGCCTCAGGCCGCCGCGACCGCCCACCTGCAGGCGTAGATGGCTCAGGGGCACGGCGGCGGCCAGGCTGCTGCGGGGTCTGCGCGCCCCCGGCACGGCCAGCCGCACCACCCCCTCCTCGTCGCTGAGCAGGGTGAGCAGCCTGTCGTTTTCGCCCAGGGGCCGGCAGCTCAGCGCCAACCCTTCGAGGCTTTGCTCCGGCACGGCTGCTTCAGCCCCGCATCGCCTGGGCCAGGGCCACGCCGCGGCTGGTGCCAAGCCGGGTGGCGCCAGCCTCCACCAGGGCAAGGGCCTGCTCCAGGTTGGCGATGCCACCGGAGGCCTTGATGGCTGCCCGACCGCGGGCCAGCTGGCGCAGCTGTTCGATGTGGTCCACCGTTACCGCTGGCCCGAAGCCGCTGCCGCTTTTAAGGAAGCGGGCGCCGGCATCGATGCTGATCTCCACCAGCAGGGCCAGGGCGTCGGGATCGAGCCTGCCCACCTCCAGGATCACCTTCACCGGCAGGCCCAGCTCGCAGATAGAGGCGAGTTCGTCGTGGATCGGCGTGCTCTGGCGGTCAGCTAGGGCACCGAAATCGGGCACCACGTCCAGTTCGTCGGCACCGGCCTCTGCGGCGGCTACTGCTTCAGCCAGCTTCACCGCCGCCGGCACGGCGCCGAAGGGGAAGCCCACCACGGCGCTCAGTTGGGGGCTGGCGCCCTTGCCCTCGAGGGGCAGGTGCTCTCTGGCGACGGCCACCCAGCGGGAGGCCACGCACACCCCGGCAAAGCCGAAATGGCGGGCTTCCTCGCAGCATTGCTGCACCGCGCTGCTGCCGTGGTGGGGATCCAGTAGGGCGTGGTCGATCAGGGGGGCTAGGTCCGGCCGGTCGGCGCTCACGCTTCTTTGGCCTGGATCACGCCAAAGCCTCCATGGTTGCGGTGGTACACCACCTGGATCTGGCCACTTTCGGCGTCGCGGAAGACGTAAAAGTCGTGGTCGATCAGCTCCAGCTGGTGCAGGGCGTCCTCCAGGCCCATCGAGGGCATGGCGAAATACTTGCGCCGCACGCCCCTGCTGGGCAGTTCAGGCTCTTTGCCATCCACCAGGTTGCTGCCGGGGGGCGGCAGGTTGGCGGCTCCGGCCTCCTCGTCGCGGGCGGAGCGGTGCACCGGCCCCTGGGTCTGGTCCTGGACGCGGTCCTTGTAGCGGTGCAGCTGGCGGCTGAGCTTGCTGGCCACCAGGTCGATGCTGGCGTAGAGGTTGTCGCTGCGCTCCTGGGCGCGGATCACGGTGCCGTTGGCAAACATCGTGACTTCGACCGTTTGCTGCGGCACCCGGGGGTTGCGGGCTACCGACAGGTGCACGTCGGCCTCCTTGACGAGGCCTTCAAAGTGGTGAATGGCTCTGCTCAGCTTGGTTTCGGTGTACTCCCGGATGGCGGGAGTGACGTCAAGATTGCGGCCATGGATCAGCAGTTTCATCAGATGGCAACAGCCTCAGGTGCTCTTGTGCACCAACGCTAAGAACGGCTTGTGATAAGTCCCAACCTCGATGCAATCCTTTTTGAAGCGACGGGTCCGCTGCCGTTCGAACGGGCCTGGGCCGCCCAGCGTCAGCTGCAGCAGCGGCTGCTGGACCATCCCGAGGGCCCCGACGCCGTGCTCCTGCTCGAGCATGAGCCCTGCTACACCCTGGGCCGCGGCGCCTCTGAGGCCTTCCTGCGCTTCGATCCCGCCGCCCCGCCCCTGCCCCTGCACCGCATTGACCGCGGTGGCGAGGTGACCCACCACGCCCCGGGCCAGCTGGTGCTCTACCCGGTGCTCAATTTGCAGCGCCACGGCGCTGACCTGCACCAGTATCTGCGCCAACTTGAGCAGGTGGTGATCGATGTGCTGGCAGGCCTGGATCTCCAAGGCGAGCGGATCGATGGGCTCACCGGGGTGTGGCTGGAGGGCCGCAAGCTGGCGGCGATCGGTGTGGGGGCGCGGCGCTGGATCAGCCAGCACGGCCTGGCCCTGAATGTGGATTGCGACCTGGCCGGCTTTGCTGCGGTGGTGCCCTGCGGACTCCCTGATCGGCCCGTGGGGCGCCTGGTGGATTGGCTGCCGGGGCTCAATTCCCAGCAGCTGCGCCGACCATTGCTGGAGGCTTTTGCCAGCCGTTTTGGCCTGGTGCTGCGGCCACCTGGCCCCCAGGAGGAGGTGTTCAAGCTGTGACTGCTGAGCTGGTCAGGGAAACTATTTTCCGCAGCGGCGAACATCTCGTTCTGGTGGTTTCCAGTGTGGCGCTGGCCCTGCTGATCGCCCTGCCCCTGGGGCTGGCCAATGCCGTGCAGACCATCCCCAGCCTGGCGATTTTCGGCTTGCTGCTCACCGTGCCCCTGCTCGGTGGTATCGGCTCCACGCCGGCCGTGGTGGCCCTGACCCTCTACGCCTTGCTGCCCCTGCTGCGTGGTCTGCTCACCGGGCTCCAACAGGTTCCGCCCGGGCTGAAGCAGGCCGGGCAGGCCCTGGGGCTCAGTGGCGGCCAGGTGCTGCGCTACGTGGAGCTGCCGCTGGCCCTGCCCAGCCTGATGGCGGGCCTGCGGGTGGCTGCCGTGATCTCCGTGGGGGTGGCCACGATCGGAGCGGCGATTGGTGCCGGTGGTTTGGGGGTATTCATCTTCCGGGGCATCGCCACGGTGAACAACACCCTGCTGCTGGCCGGGGCCCTGCCGGCGGCGGCCATTGCCCTGGCTGCCGATGCCTGCCTGGGTGCCCTCGAGACACACTTGACCCGGGGGTCGCGGCAGCCACGCCCCATGCCATGGCTCCGGCGGCGGTGGGCCCTGGCGGCGGCCCTGGTCAGCGCGGCCCTGCTTGCTATCGCCCTCGGCTGGCATCAGCTGGCCCCTCCAGGCCCTGCTGGCTCGGTGGTGATCGGGGCCAAGGGTTTTACCGAGCAGCAGTTACTGGGTGAACTGCTGGCCCAGGAAATTGAAGAACACACTTCGCTGCAGGTACGGCGCGAATTCAGCCTCGGCAGCACCTTTCTCTGCCATGAGGCCGTGCGCCAGGGCCGGGTCGATGGCTACGTCGAATACACCGGCACGGCTTGGTCGGCGATCCTCAAGCAGCCCTCGGGCCCCGGCGCCAGCGACCGGGCCAGCCTCTGGAACCGCGCTCGCCGGCTTTACGCCGAGCGCTACGGGCTGCGGATGTTCCCCTCGCTTGGCTTCGAGAACACCTTTGCGATTTTGATCCGCCGGGCCCAGGGGCAGCAACTTGGGCTCCGCACCATCAGCCAGGCGGTGCTGCCGGCCCGCCGTTGGCGGGCCGGCTTCGGCTACGAGTTTCTCAACCGGGGTGATGGCTACCCAGGGCTGGCCAGCCGCTATGGCCTGCGTTTTGCCGCGCCTCCCACGGCCATGGATCTGGGCCTCACCTACCGGGCCCTGGCCGACGGCCGGGTGGATTTGATTGCAGGAGACAGCACCAGCGGCCTGATTCCCGCCCTGAAGCTGCAGGTGCTGCTGGACGACCGCCACTACTTCCCCTCTTATGACGCGGTGCCCGTGTTCAACGCCGCAAGCCTGGAGCGCCATCCGGAGCTGGTGCCGGTGCTGAAGAACCTGGCGGGCCGCATCTCGGCCGTCACCATGCAACAGCTCAATGCCGCGGTGGATCTGGACCACCAGAGCCCCGAACTGGTGGTGCGCCGCTGGCGGCAGGATCACTGAACAGGCCCCTTCCAGGCAGGATGGCTTGCGCCCCAGGGGTGTTAACACTGCGGCAAGCCCTACCGATTCCACCGCCGTGGCCCGCCCCATCCCCCCCGCCGAGATCCACTGGAGCGGCAGTCGCCGCGATCGCCAGGCCCTGGCCCAGCGGGCCGACTGGAGCGGCCTCACCGGCCTGGAGCAGCTCTGGCCCGTGCTGGCTGACCGCCACGGCGATTCCCTGGCCCTGGAGGCTCCCCATGCGGCCACGCCCGAGCAGCTCAGCTACCGCCAACTGCAGCAGCGCATCGAGCAGGCCGCGGCGGCCTTTGCAGGCCTGGGCGTGGGCGCTGGCGATGTGGTGGCCTTGTTTGCTGAAAATGGTCCCCGCTGGCTGCAGGCCGACCAGGGGCTGATGCGGGCCGGAGCCGCTGATGCGGTGCGGGGCAGCGCCGCTCCTGTGGAGGAGCTGCGCTACATCCTTGAAGATTCCGGCGCTTGCGGCCTGGTGGTGGAGTCGGCCGCCTTGCTGGCCAAGCTGAACCTCTCCCCTGAGGCAAGGGCGCGCTTGCGCTTTGTGGTGCTGTTGGAGGGGGATAGGGAGGCGGGGGCGGCGCCAGGATCCTGTTTCAGTTGGGGCGAACTGCTCGAGCGCGGGGCGGCGGCGTTGGCCTGCGGCACGCCGGCCCCGCCACCACCGGCTGCTGGGGCCCGCCTCGCCACGATTTTGTACACCTCTGGCACCACGGGACAGCCCAAGGGCGTGCCCCTGAGCCACGCCAACCTGCTGCACCAGCTGCGCCACCTGGGGGTAGCCGTGGCACCCAAGCCGGGTGACCGGGTGGTGAGCGTGCTGCCGATCTGGCACTCCTATGAGCGCAGCGCTGAGTATTTCCTGCTGGCCTGTGGCTGCCGCCAGACCTACACAACCCTCAAGCAGCTGCGCGCCGACCTGCAGCGGGTAAAGCCCCACTACTTGATCAGCGTGCCGCGCCTCTGGGAGGCCTTGCTCTCTGGCTTTGACGACGCCCTGGCGGCCATGCCGGCCTCGCGCCAGCGGTTACTAGGCGCGGCCCTGGCCAACAGCCGCGCTTTTGGCCGCCGCCGCCGCCAGGCCCTCGATCTCACCCTGCGCCCTGAAGGCGTGTTGTCTCGGTTAGGGGCGGCCGGCTTGGCCTTGCTGCGCTGGCCCCTGCACCGGCTGGCGGCGGCCTTGCTTTGGCCGAAGCTGCGCCAGCAGCTGGTGGGCGGCCGCCTGCGCACTGCCATCAGCGGTGGCGGCGCCCTGGCTATGCACGTGGATGGCTTCTTCGAGGCCATCGGCATCGAGCTGCTGGTGGGCTACGGCCTCACCGAAACCAGTCCCGTGCTCACCTGCCGGCGCCGTTGGGCCAACCGCCGCGGCAGCGCCGGCCAGCCCCTGGCGGGCACCAGCCTGCGGATCGTTGATCCCGAATCCGGCGAGCTGCTGGCCCTGGGGCAGCGCGGCCGG
Source organism: Cyanobium sp. NIVA-CYA 375 (assembly GCF_056108345.1). Classification (NCBI taxonomy): domain Bacteria; kingdom Bacillati; phylum Cyanobacteriota; class Cyanophyceae; order Synechococcales; family Prochlorococcaceae; genus Cyanobium; species Cyanobium sp. NIVA-CYA 375. Next base: position 92,751 of record NZ_JBSYHW010000001.1, read on the forward strand.
GTGCTGGCTCGCGGCCCCCAGGTGATGGCGGGCTACTGGGGCAAGCCGGAGGCCAGCGCGGCCGTGCTGGATGGCGAAGGCTGGTTTGACACCGGCGATCTGGGCCACTTACTGCCCGATGGCTCCTTGGTGCTCACCGGCCGGGCTAAGGACACGATCGTGCTTAGCAGCGGCGAGAACATTGAGCCCGGCCCCCTCGAGGAGGCCCTTGTGGCCAGCCCCTTGATCGAGCAGGTGCTGTTGGTGGGCCAGGACCGCAAGCAGCTCGGCGCCCTGGTGGTGCCCAAGGAGGCGGCGGAGTCAATCGATCTTGCCCTGTTGAGGGCCCTAACGCGGGAGTGCAACCGGCTGCTGGCCGCTCGCCCCGGCTCCCGCCCCGACGAACGCCTCTGCGGTGTGGCCTTAGTGGAGCCATTTACGCTTGAAAATGGCCTGCTCACCCAGACCCTCAAGCAGCGCCGCGACCGAATTACGGCCCGCGACGCTGCGGCGATTGAGGCGATCTACGCACCCCGCTGAGCCTTGTGGGTGCGGTGCGGCGAACCGGCGGTTGACCCCGGTGCGCCCTGCTGACAGCCTGGGCGCTGCTTTGCTCCCCCCATGGCTGACGGCTCCCTCACGATCAAACGCACCATTACCGTGCGTGCCGTGGTTACTCCCCGCTGGAAGGAGGACGCCGAGCGTGAGCTAAGCAATGCCATCGCCAATGTCGACGCCCAGCTGTCCCAGCTAGAGCAGGAGGGTCAGCAGCTGGTAGACGAGATCCGCCGCCAGAGCGCCAACCCCCTCGACCCCCGAGTACAGGAGCAGGTTGGTTCGGTGCAGCAGCAGGTGGCGACAAAGCGCGCCGAGCTGGAGGAACAGAAGCGGCAGATGCTGGAGCAGCAGCGCCAGGTGCGCGAACTGGAAATGGAGCAGATCGTGGAGCAAGGCCAGATCGAGAGCGTTTGCGATGTGCAGGTGGGCGACAACCTTGTCGAAAAACTGCAGGCGGCTGTGTTGGTGCGCGATGGCGTAATCGAGGCCATCGAAGCCGGCTAATCGCTCTGGCGGGAGCCGCGTAAAATCCGCTCAATTACGCGGCAGACCTCCGTTGGCCACCCACGAAATCTTCATGCCGGCCCTCTCCTCCACCATGACGGAGGGCAAGATCGTGGAGTGGCTTAAGCAGCCAGGCGACAAGGTTGAGCGCGGTGAGTCCGTGCTGGTTGTCGAGTCGGATAAGGCCGACATGGATGTGGAGTCCTTCAACGAGGGCTACCTGGCGGCCGTGCTGATGCCAGCTGGCGGCACCGCGCCGGTGGGCGAAACAATTGGTCTGATCGTCGAAACCGAGGCTGAGATTGCCGAGGTGGCAGCCAAGGCCCCAGCTGCCCCAGCTGCTGCACCAGCACCAGCGCCTGCGGCCGCCGCTCCTGCTCCTGCTCCTGCTCCCGCTCCCGCTCTTCCAGCACCCCTAACCCCGGCTATTGCTGTGGCGGCTCCGGTGGTGGCTCCCGCGTCGACGGCCAGTGGCCGGGTGGTGGCCACGCCGCGGGCCAAGAAGCTTGCCTCCCAGCTGGGTGTCGACCTGGGTGCCCTGCGCGGCAGCGGTCCCCACGGCCGCATCCAGGCGGAAGACGTGATGGCTGCCACGGGTCAGCCGATCACGGTGCCGCGGGTTGCCGAGGGTTCAGGCCCCGCCTCAGCACCTGCAGCTGGCAATGGTGCAGCCGTGCCTGCCCCAGCTCCCGCCGGCGATGCCTTCGGCCGGCCCGGCGAGAGCGTGGGCTTCAACACGCTGCAAAACGCGGTCAACCGCAACATGGTCGCCAGCCTGGCGGTGCCCTGTTTCCGGGTGGGATACACAATCACCACCACCAAGCTCGACGCTTTTTATAAGCAGGTGAAGCCCAAGGGAGTCACGATGACCGCCCTGCTGGCCAAGGCCGTGGGCGTGGTGCTGGCCCGCCATCCCCAGGTAAACGCCGCCACCAGCGCCGATGGCAGTGCCATGGCTTTCCCCACCTCAGTGAATGTGGCCGTGGCCGTAGCCATGGAAGACGGCGGTCTGATCACCCCGGTGCTGGCCAACGCCGACAAGACCGATATCTATGCCATGGCCCGCAACTGGGCCGATCTGGTGGCGCGGGCGCGCAGCAAGCAGCTCCAACCCGAGGAATACAGCACCGGCACCTTCACCCTCTCCAACCTGGGCATGTTTGGAGTGGATCGCTTCGACGCAATCCTGCCCCCAGGTACTGGCGCCATCCTGGCGGTGGCCGCCTCCCGGCCTGCAGTGGTCGCTGGTAAAGATGGCTCGATTCGGGTGGCCAATCAAATGCAGGTGAATCTCACCTGCGACCACCGCACCATTTACGGCGCCCAAGCCGCCGCCTTCCTCAAGGATTTAGCTCAGCTGATCGAGACCAACCCCGAAAGCCTCGCCTTTTAAGGCGGCCATGGGTGGCGCTCCCGAGCAGCTCGATCTACGGCTCTCCAGCTACGACTTCCATCTGCCAGAGGAGCGCATTGCCCAGCGTCCCGTGGAGCCGCGCCATGCGGCGAGGCTGCTGGTGGTGGAGCCCCAGGCTCGTCATTTGAGTGTCTGGGACCTGCAGCAGGAGCTGCGGCCCGGCGACCTACTGGTGGTAAACAACACCCGGGTGCTTCGGGCCCGGCTGGAGGCGCTCCGGCCCAGTGGCGGCGCCGTGGAGCTGCTGGTGCTCGAGCCTTGGCATGGCGGGCCGGGCCAGTGGCTTTGCCTGGCTAAACCCGCCAAGAAGCTCAAGCCTGGCGACCACATTGAGGTTGTGGCAGAAGGCCAGCCGCCGCTGCCTGTGCAGGTGCTTGGCAGCGACCCCGATACGGGCGGGCGGATTGTGCAGTTTCCGGTGGAGTGCGCCGATGCGGCGGCATTGGAGCCGCTGCTGGTGCAGTACGGCGCCATTCCCCTGCCGCCCTATATCCACGAGCACGACGCCAGCGACAACGAGCGCTATCAGACTCGCTACGCCGCCAAGCCTGGGGCTGTTGCTGCGCCAACGGCGGGGCTGCACCTCAGCGACGAATTGCTGGCGGCGATCCGCGCTCGCGGTGTGGAGCTGGCCACCACCACCCTGCACGTGGGCCTGGGCACCTTTCGGCCAGTGGAAACGGAAGACCTAAGCCAAATAAAGCTGCACAGTGAGTGGGTGGAGGTGACCCCAGAGCTGGTGGCGGCGGTGGCCGCCTGCCGCGCCCGGGGCGGCCGGGTGATCGCCATCGGCACCACCTCGGTGCGCAGCCTCGAGGCGGTGGCCCAGCTGCATGGCGGCGAGCTGCGGCCCCACACGGGGCCGGTGAATCTGGTGATCCAGCCGGGCTACAGGTTTGCCGTGGTGCAAGGGCTGCTTACCAACTTCCACCTGCCCAAGAGCTCCTTGCTGCTGCTGGTGAGTGCCCTGCTAGGCCGCGAGCGCCTTTTGGCTCTTTATGCCGAGGCGATCGCGCGCCAGTACCGCTTCTTCTCCTACGGCGATGCCATGTGGATTGCGCCGGAGGTGGTGCTCAGCTCAGCAAGGCCATAAAAAAGCCCCCGGGTTCGCCGGGGGCTGAGCTCGCAGGAAGGAATTGCTGCTACGGGGGTGCGACTCAGGCGGCAGCCAGGTTGGCGGCTACGAAGTCCCAGTTCACCAGCTTCTCCAGGTATGTGGTCATGTAGTCGGGACGGCGGTTCTGGTAGTCGAGGTAGTAGGCGTGCTCCCACACATCCATGGTGAGCAGGGCTTTTTGGCCGTGGGCTAGGGGCAGGTCGGCGTTGGCGGTCTTGGTGACCATCAAGGTGCCGTTATCGAGCACCAGCCAGGCCCAGCCACTACCGAATTGGGTGGCGCCGGCTGCTTTGAACTTCTCTACGAAGGCCTCGTAGCTGCCGAAGTCAGCATTGATCTTGTCGGCAAGGGCGCCGGTGGGCTGGCCACCACCATCGGGCTTCATGCACTGCCAATAGAAGCTGTGGTTCCACACCTGGGCAGCGTTGTTGAAAACGCCGGCCTTGCCAGCATCACCTGCAACCGCGGTGATGGTGTCTTCCAAGCTCTTGGTCTCAAGGTCAGTGCCAGCAACCAAGTTGTTGAGGTTGGTCACGTAGGCCGCGTGGTGCTTGCCGTGGTGAAACTCCAGGGTGGAGCGGGAGATGTTGGGCTCGAGCGCATCGAGGCCGTAGGGCAGCGCGGGCAGCGTGTGAGCCATGGAGGGTAAAAAAGACGAAGGGTTGGGCAGGAGGGGCGGCGCGCCAGCATCCAGCCAGAGCACCCATCCTAGCGATTGCCGACCGCAGCTCAGCCGCCGATGCGCAGGAGCTCCACCTCGAAAGTAAGGGTGGCGTTGGCAGGAATTACGCCGCCAGCGCCACGTTCGCCGTAGGCCAAATCGGGCGGAATCACCAGCTTGCGCTTGCCACCCACCTTCATGCCGGCCACGCCCTCATCCCAGCCCTGGATCACCCGGCCGCCGCCTAGAGGAAAGGAGAAGGGGCCGCGGCCGTAGCTGCTGTCGAATTCCGTGCCGTTTGCCAGGGTGCCCCGGTAGTTCACCACCACGGTCTGGCCGGAGACGGCTTCGGCGCCGTCGCCCACCACTAGGTCAGTGATGCGAAGGCCGCTGGGGGTGGTGCGTTCCTTAGGGACGTTGAGTTCGCCGCCGAGGCCGCTGGCCTGGGCCAGATCACCGGCCGCTGCCATGTCGTTGTCGGATGCCATTGCAAAAAGGGTGGGGTTGGGGTCGTCGGGGTCGAGCTCGAAGCGGCTGCTTACGGCTGGCCGCGCTTGGGTTGAAACCAGGGAGGCCATGGCTTGGCCACCGGCGCTGGCCGCATCAACTCTGGCCGCATCAACCACGGTGGGATTTACCAGCTGGCTCACCAGGGCCAGCAGCAGACAGGCCACGCAGACAGCGGAGCTGATCAGGATGTCGCGCATGGAACACCGTGTATTGGATTGATTCTGCCGGGCAGTCGGATACACCGGGCTGCTCAGTCGGGAATTTCGATTTCACCGGGCATTTCATTGCCTGGGCGCTGACGCAGGCCGCGTTCAAGCCGGTCCAGTCGGCCCCGCAGCTCATCGAGTTCGCGCTGACGGGCCAGGCCTAGGTCTTGCAGGAGCTGATCTTTGTTGCGCTCCAGCTGGCGCTCGGCCTGCTGCTCAAGCTCGGGGGTTTCGCCCCGCAGGGCCTTGAGCACGTCGTCGACGAGGGCTGGAGCCTGGCTGGGATCGAGCTTGCCGCTGCGTACCCAGGCCTGGGTCACGCTGCGCAACCGCTCAGACACCAAGGAGGTGGTGCCGAGGCCGCGCAGTAGCAGTTGTTGGAGGGGGTTGTTTGGATCCATGGCGGCTTATTTCCCTAGACACCCTGGCGCTTCCTACGCTTGCTTGCCATGGGCAATGACCGGCTGGGGAGGTGGTGGCTGGTGCTGGCCTCGGGGCTGCTGGCCGGGCTGGCGCTGCCGCCTCTGGGCCTGCCTCCCCTGCTCTGGCTGGCCCTGGTGCCCCTGTGGGCCCTGGCTGGCTCTGGCCTCGGCGCTTGGGGTGGGGCCCTTTGGGGCGCTGCCGCCGTGTTGGTGAGTCACCGCTGGTTGCTGGGACTCCATCCCCTCGATTGGATCGGCGTACCGGGCCCCTTGAGCCTGCCCCTGGCCCTGCTGTTGCTGTTGCTGTGTGCCCTGGCGGGCGCTCTGCTGGTGGCCATCTGGGTGCTGCTAGCGCGGCGCCTAGACCCGCGCCGCGTCAGCAGCGCCCTGCTGTTAGCCGCTGGCTGGGGGCTGGTTGAGGTGCTGCTGGCCAAAGGGCCTTTGTTTTGGCTGGGGCTGGGGGCTGCTGCCCTGCCAGGCGATCGCCCTTTGGCGGGTTTGGCTGCCCTTGGGGGTAGCGGCTTGCTGGCGGCGGTGCAGTTGCTGCTGGGCTGGTGCCTCTGGCGCTGCTGCGCCGCCCCCCAGCGCCGCCGCTGGTTGGTGGTTACAACCGCTGCCGTGCTGCTCAGCCACAGCGCCGGTGCTGCTGCCCTAGCGGCCATGCCCCTGGGGGGGGAGGGCGGCAGCGAGCGAGTGCTGGTGCTGCAGCCGGCGATTCCCACCCGCCGCAAGTTTCAGTGGGACCAGCAGCAGCGGCTGCAGCAGCGGCTGGCGGCCGCGCTGGCAGAGGCGGCCCAGCGCTCGGTGGATGTGGTCGTGCTGCCGGAGGGGGCCCTCGGTCTTGAGCCCCAGCTGGCGCAGCCGGTGCCGGTGGAGCTGATCAGCGGTGGCTTCCGCTGGCAGGAGGTGGCGGGGGAGCCCGAGCAGCGCAGCGCCCTGTTGCGCCTGGCGCCAGGGGAAAGCCGGGCGAGTAGCTGGCTCGATAAGCATCGGCTGGTGCCCCTGGGGGAATGGGTGCCCCTAGCCGAACTGGCTCGCTGGAGCGGCCTTTCGGCCGTGGGGGGTCTGCAGCCAGGGGCGCCATCTCGGCTGCTAATGCGGCCAGCTGGCGCCATCGGCGGGGCAATTTGCTACGAGCTCTCCGATGGGGCCGCTCTGGCTGCTGCCGCCCGCGATGGAGCCGGCTGGCTGCTGGCCAGCGCCAACCTTGATCCCTACCCGCTGCTACTCCAGCAGCAGTTTCAGGCCCTGGCCCAGCTGCGGGCCATCGAAACGGGCCGCTGGCTGGTGAGTGCCGCCAACACGGGGCCCAGCCTGCTGGTGAATAGCCGCGGCCTGCCCGTTGCCTCGCTGCCTTCCGGGCGGGCCGCCACCGGTGTGTTCACCGTGCCCCGCCTGCAGGCCCCCAGCCCCTACGACCGCTGGGGAGAGCTTCCCTTGCTACTGGTGCTGGTGGGGGCGGCTTGGCGCAGATGGGGCTGAGGGATCACCTGCGTCTACTGGGCTAGGGGCTGGGCCTTAAAGGAGCGTTGCTCATTGGTTTTTTGGGATTGCCGCCCTATCTCGCAGACGGGGGCTCAAAAACATCCCAATGGTGTGGCCAAGGGCGACCAAAGCAACGCCACCGGCGAGGCTCGCCAGCAGCAACAGCGCGCTTTCGCCTGGTTTGCCGGTCTGCAGGGCCCTTGCCAGGTCCAGCATCCAGGTGCAAAAGGTGGTGAGCGCCCCGCAGAAGCCGATGCCGGCCCACAGCATCAGCCTTTTGTGATGGCGGGACTGGGCCAGAACCACCCCGAGCAGTAGGCAGCCCAGCATGTTGGCGAACACCTCGGCCTCTAGCTGCCAGCGCAGTAGGGCGCCGGGGATGGCGCCTCCAGCTACCAGGGCCAGGTCGTGCAGATCGCCCTGCAGGCTGCGGTTTGGGAGGGAGCTCACTGGTGGGCGCCAAGGCTGAGGCCCGCCAGTACCGCTAGCAGCCCTCCGGCTACCGAGCCAGCAGCCAACATGGCGGCTTCGCGCCAGTGCCGCTTGCTCAGCTCACTCCAGAGCTCGGCGCTGAAGGTGGAGAAGGTGCTGAAACTGCCCAGGAAGCCGGTGCCAACAAGCAGCAAAGCTCTACGGGAGGCTTCGCCGCAACTTTGTTCCAGGCCCACAATCAGGCCCAGGGCAAAGCAGGCGATCACATTCACCCCGAAGGTGCCCCAATGCCGGCTAGGCAGCACGGGCTCTAGGTGGTCCACAACCCTGAAGCGGAGCCAGGCGCCGGGAACGGCGCCAATGGCGACCAGCAGGGCATCGGCCTCTGGCACTTCTGCGGCCATTGCTGCCCAACAACGTTTTGCCACTCTGCCCGTCGCGAGGGGGCTCAGGGTCTGGTTGCTGTGGGATCGGGTTCTTGGCGGCGAAATAGTCCGTTGAGATAGTGGCGAGCCACGGCCCGGTCTGGGCAGCCGTGCTGGAACAGGAAGCCGGCGAGGGCTGCCTGCATCAGTCGGTATTGATCCCACTGCGGATGGACCCGAACAAACTCCCGCATGGCGTCGTACAGCTCCTCTGGGAGCTGGTTTTCGACCGAAACAAAGGCGGGGGCGTGGTCCGGGGTCTGGAGCATGGCGGCATTGGCCTGGCGGCTCCCCATCACCCCACGCCAGGCGCTCATCCGTCAAAGGCTGACCCGGGAGGCGAGTCCGGCAAGACGCACGGCTTTCAGCACCGGCCCATGGGCGCTTTCGGGGTTTGGGGGCTGCGGCTTCAGGTTCGGAAGTGTTGCTTGGAGGCGCGTCAAGGGGAGGGCCGTTTTCCCCATTCAGAACCAAAAGCATTAGGGCCAGCGGCCCATATTCGCCAGCTGTTCTGTGGAAAAACCGGCGCAAAACTGGGGAAAAGGGCGTTTGGCGGGGGAAAAGCCCACTGCTAAGTAGTGGTGATCAATCCCGGGTTGGCCTGAAGCAACCCCTATGGCTACCCCGATCGAGCGCAACCAAAGCCTCAAGATCTGTTACGATCAGGTCAAGTTTCGTTACCAACGAGCAGCCATGGCTGAATCCACTACCCGTTTTGGTTTTGTCGCCTTCGCTGAGACTTGGAATGGCCGTCTTGCCATGCTCGGCTTCGTGATTGGTCTTGGCACCGAGCTCCTCACCGGCCAGGGCATCCTCGGCCAGCTGGGATTGGGCTGAACCCAGTCGGGCTTTGGGCTCCTGCCCATAGCGTTGTTTTATCTATCCCGGGTAGCTGCTGCTGCCCGGGAATTTTTGTCTAGTTGGGAGCAAGCTCGGCTGTCTTGCTAACTGGCACTGGGTTTGGCAGCAAGTACCGCCAAGAAGGGATCGCCCTTGCCGCCAAGCCAGCCGAGAGCTCCTGGGGCTGCTGTTTCTTCCGCCACGAGCTCTGGCCTGTCCCAGCCCTGGGCCATCAAAACCTGGGCAACGTAGGCAAGGTGATCACGGTCTCCGCCGTCGGTCCAGATCTGAGGCGCTTTTTGAAAGAACATCCGATTGCTGAACGCCACGATCACCTCACCACGGGGCCGGACCACCCTCAGCAGTTCGGCTGCCACAGCTTCCGGTTGCTGAAGGTATTGCCAGCCGGCCACGATCAATGCGACGTCCACACTGTCGTCAGCTAGCGGTAGCTGCTGATCAACGTTGAGGTTTTGCACCCAGTGGCGATCAAGGCGCGGATTGGCTTTCAGCTCTTCGGCGTTGAGGCCATGGCCGATCACCTCCTGATATGCGATGCCGTCTGGCAGATGGCTCACCCAGCTGCTCATCAGATCCAACACGGCTGCGCAAGGTGGGATGCGCTCGCGATACAGAGAGGTCAGTCGGGCCCGGAAACTGGCATCAAGGTGCTGTACGAAGCGGGGCTCGGCGTAAAAAAGAGCGTCGTCTGAGCGATCGAGCTTGTAACGGTCGGCTTCGTTTAGCACCGGTACGGGCGCAACCATGGTCGAAGAGTCAGGTTTTTGGAGCAGAATTGGATCATGGCGTAGCTGCAAAACGGCTGCGACTTATCAGGTCTGGCCCCTTGGCGCTAGAGTCTGCAAATCTCCTTAACAATTGGATCGTCTGCGCATGTTCACGCTTGAGAAGGCAACCCAGATCTTTCCCGATACAGCTTCAGCTGACGTCGTGCCTGCGATCACGGCCCGCTTTCGCTTGCTGAGCGCCGAAGACCAACTGGCTCTGATCTGGTACGCCTACCTCGAGATGGGCAACACGATCACCGTTGCTGCCCCAGGGGCAGCACGGATGCAGTTTGCTGAGCCGTTGCTCAACCAGATCAAGGCGATGAGCTTTGCTGAGCAAAGCCAGGTGATGTGCGAACTGGCCAATCGTTCTGATACCCAAATCGGCCGCACCTATTCCTGCTGGTCGGTGAACATCAAGCTGGGTTTCTGGTACCAGCTGGGCGAATGGATGGCTGCCGGTTTTGTCGCTCCGATCCCCGATGGCTACCAGCTGTCGCCCAACGCTTCTGCGGTGCTCAGCTCCGTGAAAGCTGTTGATCAGGGTCAGCAGATCACCCTGCTGCGCAACTTTGTGGTTGACATGGGCTATGACCCCGCCAAAGGCGAGGGACAGCGGGTGATGGAGCCGATTGCCGCTCCAACCCCGGAGGAGCAGCGCAAGCGGGTGTTCATCGAGGGTGTTATCAACCCCACGGTGAACAGCTACATGGACCTGCTGAACGCCAACGATTTCGACAACTTGATTGAACTGTTTCTGACTGATGGTGCCCTACAGGCCCCTTTCCAGAAGCCAATCGTGGGCCGCGAAGCAATCCTGCGCTTCTTCCGTGAGGACTGCCAAAATCTGCAGCTTCTCCCTGAGCGAGGTTTCGCTGAGCCCACCGAAGGCAATTTCACCCAGATCAAAGTTACGGGTAAGGTCCAGACCCCATGGTTTGGAGCTGGCGTTGGCATGAATGTGGCCTGGCGCTTCCTGCTCAACCCTGACGGCAAGATCTACTTCGTGGCCATCGATCTGCTGGCCTCCCCTGCAGATTTGCTGAAATTCGGCCGTTGAGCGCAGCCAGCCGCAAGGGATTACTGCTTGCAGCACTTCTGATGGTGGGTTGGGTGGTCAGTGTCGCCGGTCTGCTGGCCTGGGATTTGACCGCCACCCCGTTAGCCAGGCCGGTGTTCTGGCTGACCCTTTTGTTGGCAATCGTTGGCCGCACTCTGCTGCAAACAGGTCTGTTCATCGTTGGTCACGACGCCATGCATGGGGTGTTGTGGCGCGAGCGGCCTGTTGCCAATGACTTACTCGGCAGCCTTGCTCTCGGCATGTATGCGGCCTTGCCTTATCAGGATTGCAGCTGCAACCATCAGCACCACCATCAATTCACAGCAAGCGCCGCAGACCCCGATTTTCACTGGGATCCAGGGTCTGGCCCCGCGGTTTGGTATGCCCGTTTTATGACTGGCTATCTCACCTGGGGGCAGATGGGCCGGCTACTTGCTAGTTGGACAATTTTGGCCTTGATCGCCTGTCACTGGTTCCCAACCGGCTGGCTGAATGTGCTGCTGTTCTGTACCGTGCCCCTGCTGCTCAGTTCGCTACAGCTTTTTGTTTTCGGCACCTACCTGCCCCATCGAGGCCAGCGCCTGCCCCTGCTTCGGCCGCACGCAGATAGTCTCGAACTTCCCCCCTGGCTTTCCCTCATGACCTGTTTTCACTTCGGATATCACCGGGAGCATCACGAGGCTCCGCAGCTTGCCTGGTTTGAATTGCCCGCTCAGCGCGCTAGGTCTCGCGGCAGACTGGGTCCGCGACTAGCCTCGCTGCCAATGGAGAGAATTTAACTCACATGATGGAGACAATGTTAGATGGTTGGACTGACACCGAGCAAGCAGTTGCCCGAGAAGCCTTTGACCTTGCCTACAACCGGGCTGTGCAAAAACTAGTGTCACAGGTGCGTACTATGGCAAGTGGGCTGAACTCTGCGGATACTGTATGGCAGCTGCACGACTACCTGAGTATCGAACGGCACACGATTGAAGGAAGATTTGATTTCCGACTAGACGGCATTCTGTTTGTTTTTGCCAGTTTGGTGAAAGACAGCCTGCTGCAGATTGACGAACTAAACGGCCTTGAAGCCGAGAAGTTGGCCAAGATCTTGGCAATGTCACGCTTTTAGAGCTTGAGGCTGCCTTCGTTGCGGAGCCTTCAATTGATAGTTCGATTGCTTTGATCGGGCATGGGCTGTGGTATCGGGGGCTCGAACGCTCAAAAGCTAGGGAATGCTTGGGTCGATGAGCTCTTCTTCGGGGTCGCCATTTGGTTTGAGCGGAAGCCCTGGGCGGCAATTTATGGGGATCACTCCTTGCCGCTCTCGGGGAAGATCAGATCGGCAGCCAAGCGGGCATCCCTGAGCACTTGCATCAATATCCGCGGCGACTCCTTGAGCAACTCCAGCCAATGTCCCAAATAAGCGGCGTGATTGGCCATGGCACTGCCGATTTCCAGACGATCACCGAGCAGCACTGCTCCCAGCTCGGCCACCAGCTCCTCGCGGGCATAGGCCCGTCCGCCATCGCCGCCTTCACCCATGCCGCCAGAGAGATCGCGAGCCAGCCTTGAGCTGTGGCCTGAGGAGTGGATCGCTTCATGGGCCCAAGTGGCATACATGGCCGCCGCCGAATGGAAGGCACCCCGATCCGGCAGCTGGATGCGATCCGGCACCGGCAGATAACAGGCCCGATCGCCACCGAAGCGCACGGGCACCGGCCAGGTGCTGAGAACCGTCTCCGCTGCTGCTAGCCGCTCTGGCTCTGGCCGCAGCTCCGCGCCAGCAGCCTGCCGCCGCTTTTGGATCAAGCCCGCCAATGGCTCACCAGCTAGATCGGCGGCATTAAACAGTGCCACTGGCCGGTAGCTAACCCAGCTGCGCCCAGTCTCAGCCGATTGTTCGCCATCGCCCGCAACCGGCTCCACCAGCCGGCTTTCGCCGCGCTGATGAACCTGGGGCCGCAGCACATAGACTGCTTTGCAGCCCTTTCGGGGGAAGATCCCCAATGCCTTGGCTTCGGCGAAGCCGCACCAGTAGGGCAGGTCTGAGCCGCGTAGATGAAGCCCCAGGGTGAGCAGCACCGGATTGGCGCCGCGGTAGCGGCGACCTGAGAGCAGATTGACGTGGTGAGCGCCAGATGCGGCATCCCACTCCCGCCGCCAGGGGATGGAGCCTGCCTCCAGCAGGGCGATAAGGGAGGCCACCAGCTTCTCCTCTGGCGAAGATTTGGCAGCAGCAGAAGATTTTGCTGATCGGCTGGATGGGGACGGGGAAGCAATAGCCACGGAGGGGCAAGCGCAGCACTCAAAACCCCTAGTGCCCCTGGTGTCTCAAAGCCTGTGGCGGGCCGGTCTGGGCGCGGTCACGGCAGCACCTCCTTAATGCCATTGCGAATGGATTCGGAGCCGAGGGACTGGCTGTTCATCGCTTGATTGGCATCGAGGGCGTCATGGCGTGACTCCTGTCCACAAATCCGGGGTAACCCCAGTCTTGTTGATTCTCAGTAAGAATCTTTTGTTGAGATTAGGCCCCCTTCTTTCGGGTGGAGTTGGTTCTCTAGGGCGTGAAGGCGCCTCTCAAGGTCCAGCAGGCGTTGTTCGTGGTCTCCCTGGCGGCCTTGCTCGTTCTGAGTCAGCAGTTGCTCGATGGCCTGGGCCACCAGGGTCCGGTGTTGCTGTTGAGTTCTTCGGCGCGTTGCCGGAGTCGATCTGCTAACTGCTGTCTGATCCTGACGTTGAGCTGGACGTTCGATGCCCCTCTCTGCCCCTGGAGGCGTCTCTTGCGGTCATCGTTTGGTTTGCCTTTGTTGAGTCGGCTGAGACTGCTTGGGGCATTCTCCCGGTTGGGGGCTGTGATGGTTCGGGCTCCCTGGCGCCCTGAGTCTGTGCGGGTGCTGCGAGTGGTTTCTATCAAGCTGCGCCCAGAGTGCGCCCAGGCCCTAACGAGGGTCCCAGGCGGCCTGAAGATCAGGCACTAAAAAACCCCTCCAGGAGAGGGGTTCTATTGAATGGAGCCAAGCGGATTCGAACCGCTGACCCCCTGCATGCCATGCAGGTGCTCTACCAGCTGAGCTATGGCCCCGGTGGGACGCACTGGCGGCGGATGCTGGTCAATCCGCATGGCCTTTTGGCCTTGCCTGGCGCTTAATCAGCTTACAACGCCACCCGTTTAGACCTGGCGCCAAACTGCCACCAGCCTGCCCTGCACCGTTACCTGGTCTGCGGGAAGCACGATCGGATCGTAGGCGGGGTTAGCTGCTTCAAGGGTTACCGTGGCGCCGCTGCGGTGGAAGTGCTTCAAGGTGGTGCCGCAACCTGGCACCAGGGCGCTGACGATAGTGCCTGCCTTGAGCCGGCTCGGATCGCTGACAGGCTCGAGCAGCACCATGTCGCCGTCGGCGATGTGGGCATCCACCATCGAGTCGCCGTTCACGGTGAGGGCAAAGAGGCCGCGGGTGTCGAGCACGGGGGCAAGGTCGAGACGCTCCTTGACGTCGTCAAAGGTTTCCACCAAGCCGCCGGCCGCCACGGCGCCAAGCACGGGGATGCCGCTGGCCATGCCGCCCAGGAGCTGCAGGGTGCGGGCTTGTCCTTCCTGCCAGGTGATCCAGCCCTTTTGCTGCAGATGGCGCAGTCGGCTCTGGATCGGCGCCGGAGAGCGCAGCCCCATCGCTTCCATCATCTGGCGGATCGAGGGGCTGTGACGGTTGCTGCCGATGTAGTCGCTAAGCCAGTCGTAGAGCTCTTGCTGGGCAGAGGAGAGCTCCTGCAGGGCTGTCTCAGCAGAACGATTCTCGAACGAGCGGTTCTCGGGGTGGGGCACGGGCACAACGTCGCTGATACAGATGTACCGCCTTGTGGCGCTTTTGTCCAGCTCAGGAACCGCCAAGTAGGGCTGCCAGCAGGGCCTGTTGGGCATGTAGGCGGTTTTCGGCCTGGTCAAATATGCGGCTGGCGCTGCCCTCCATGGCGCCGGCGCTGATTTCCAGGCCGCGATAGGCCGGCAGGCAGTGCAGCACGATTGCGCTTGGATCTGCTTCTGCCACCAGCTCTTCGTTGAGGCACCAGCCGGCGAAGGCCCTCTGGCGCTCTGCCTTCTCCTCTTCCTGCCCCATCGAGGCCCACACATCTGTGTACAGGGCGTGGGCGCCGCGTACGGCAGCCACCGGCTCGTGCAGCACCGCCACTTCGGACCCGCGAGCCGCCGCAAGGCGGCGTGACTGCTCAAGCACGGCTGCATTTGGTTCAAATCCCACCGGGCAGCCAATGCGCACGTTCACCCCCAGAAGAGCCCCGCAGAGCATCAACGAGTGGGCCACGTTGTTGCCGTCGCCCACGTAGCTGAGGGTGAGGCCCTTGAGCTCGCCGAAGGCCTCCTGCAGGGTGAGGTAGTCGGCGAGGGCCTGGCAGGGGTGCTCCAGGTCGGTGAGGGCATTGATCACCGGGATCGTGGCCCAGTGGGCGTACTCCTCGAGTTCGTCCTGGGCGAAGGTGCGGATCGCCAGGGCATCCAAATAGCGGCTCAGCACCCTGGCCGTATCTGCCACCGGCTCACCTCGCCCCACCTGGCTCACCTGGGGGTTGAGGTCGACCGTATGCCCCCCCAGGCGAGCCATCGCTACCGTGAAGCTCACCCGCGTGCGGGTGGAGGCCTTGCTGAAGATCAAGCCGAGCGTCTTGCCGCCCAGATCGATTTGGCTGCGGCCCGCCTTGAGGTCGGCAGCCAGCTGCAGCAGGGCAATGGTCTGCTCGGTGCTGAGATCGGCCGAGGAGAGCAGGTCCCGCCCGCGCAGCTCTGCCAGCGCGGGGGCCAGGGGGGTGGAGGCGGCGCCGTGCATCGGCCGGTCTCAAAGAACCCTTATCCGTGATCAGGGGCCCCGGCGTCAAGGCTTGGACCTGAGCCGGCAGTACGTTTAAGCCCTGGTGAGCGATGCGGGAGGGCGGCTCCACACCGCGGCAACCCCGTTGGTGAATCCGGGGCATCACCTGCGATTGAGCCAGAGCCGAACCATTAGCCGTTGGGCCTCGGGGTCATCCACGAAGGCGTCGCGGTCGTGGGCCAGCTTGTGATTGTCGATGAACAGGAGATCACCGGGGGCCAGATCGAAGTCGTAGCGGAATTCAGGGGAGTTGAGGGTTTCATCCAGCCGGTCAAACGCCACAAGATCATCGGGATCGAGGGGTTCATGGATGCGTTCATGGGCCATCGTGGGCCTGGTTGAACACGGCAAAGGCATTGCTGCGGATCAAGGCCAGCGCATTGGCTTCACTGCCGGGGGTCACCACATCGCGGTAGAAAGGCTGATGAAGCCGTGCCAGGGCTTCGGGCTGATGGGCGGCCAGGTGGTCGTGCACGGCCACGGCAGATACCAGACGCGACCCACCTCCGCTTGGCGCCTGCCGGACGCACGCCAGCCCCACCCAGCGGGGATGGGTCTCCAGCCGAGAGCTGTCGGTGTGAACCGAAGTGGGGGCATTGGTCTGGGACACCGGGATCGCCTTCTCCAGATAGGAGGCGCCGGTGTCGCGCACGGGTGGTGAGGTCGTTGGCCATGCTCCGTTCAGGCGACCACGGGATGGGATTGGGCACGCTCATACAGCCACCCCCAGAACGAATCGCGCAGGGCCAGAGCTTTGCACATTCCCTTGGTCAGATCAGCCCTGCCCTGGGGAGTGGCAGCGAAGTCTGTGGCGATAGCCTTGAGGGTTGCCTGATGGTGGTCATCGACAGCGGTGTGCAGCGGAAAGAACACCGCATCTTCTGGGCTGACCGTCCGAACACGGTTGATA
Source organism: Cyanobium sp. NIVA-CYA 375 (assembly GCF_056108345.1). NCBI lineage: Bacteria > Bacillati > Cyanobacteriota > Cyanophyceae > Synechococcales > Prochlorococcaceae > Cyanobium > Cyanobium sp. NIVA-CYA 375. The sequence goes on from NZ_JBSYHW010000001.1 coordinate 108,927, forward strand.
GCATCAACAAACGGTTGGTAGATGGTCTGCACGATCGTCTCCGTGCCGAGACCAAGGGCCCCGAGCGCTTCAGCCGGCGTGCCGTTGGTGAGGATGGAGAGGAAGAGCTCGCGCCAGCAAACCACTTCCGTGTGCTCTCTTTGATCATTGATCTCCACTCCCAGCGCCCGGCGGAAACGCTGAAACAATTGCGGGTGCGGGATGCCGACGATCCATTGCGGGTGCACATTGCACCGCTGAAGTTCCGCCAGGTCTTCCTCTGAGTACTCCCCCGACTCCTCGGTGAGGTTATGCAGAAGCGCGGCACGATGCTCGGCGCGCTCCATTCGGGAAATCAAGGCCGTGAGGTAACGGGGAAAGTGCGATGAATAGCCATAATAGTGCTTAGCGAAGTCGGCCAGAGCTTCATGTGTATTGGGGAGCTCTCCGCTGGAGAGCTCCCGCAGATAAGGGTGCTGAATGGCGCGATGTTGCAGAGCCTTCTCGGCTAAAGCGTCAACAAAATTGCTGAGATCGAGGGGGTCATGGACTTGCTCTTCCAGTAGGCGGATACGTTGCAGTGCGGCCAGTTGCGTGATCAGTTCATTCAGTACCAGTGGACGAGCGCTCAGGCTTTTAAAAGTGACATCTCTCTCTAGTGCCACTACAACACTGGCGGAGGCGGCAATTACGTTTGTCGTGCGTGGCGTGTTGTCGAGAAATGCCATCTCACCGCAGATATCACCGGCTTCGAGCGGAATGCTGATGAGCTGTGAATTCCGTTCGATCTCCACCCGTAGGCAGCCGCTTTGCAGCAGGTAGAGGATGGTTTCTGTGTCTCCCCGCTTGATCAGCAGCTCACCGGGTTTCAGAACGCGTAGCTGCCCGCAGTTCTCCAGCTCTTGCTGAAGCTCAGGAGACAGGGCTGGGGTCGAACGCATCGAAGGACTAGGGTCTGAAAGGGATTGGTTGTGCAGGAGCAAACAAGGGAGCTGTTCTCTGTATCAGGCCTGCAGCTGTAAAGTTGAAACGTCAGATCTGAGGGTTGGGCTGTATTTCTTGTGAGCAAGCTTGGATGTTTGCGGTTCTCAAGGTTGATCGACGGCAAGCGCGTCGGCACCACTGTTTTTGAGGCGGGTACGGCTGTCGTAGTCACCGAGCACTGCTGAGGTGAAACCGAAATCGGTGATCGCCAGTAGTAGAAGTTCCGATTCGCTGGATCGGTTGTAGCTCTGGTGAACGACCCAGCGCGGTACATAGACGACGCTGCCGCAGCGCAGAGGCGTCATGGACTTGCCGATCAGGATCTCCCCTTCACCGGCGAGCACTACGAAGATGGATTCATGAGCGTGGCGATGTCGTTCGTTGCTGGCAGCCGGCGCGATTCGCACCAGCCTCGGATCCATTACCTGAAGTTTGTTGAACGGGAGCTTTTCGACCTCGAAATCGATCGATTTGCTTTCGTCCCTGTTGTTGTAATGGGTTGCGCCCCGAGCACCGTTTGCCGGGTCCCACGTGCAGGAATCAGGGGCAAAAGTTTCCGACTGGATGCACTTTACCCCTGCCAGCAAGGCGTTGAGATCCATTGGGAAGAGGATCGATTCTCTAATCTTATCGTGAGGATATTGTAAGTACCCTGCAACAGGGTGGCTGGAGGGCCAGGGCTGTTGCTCTCAGGTCTTGAAGACCTCTGAGCCCGCCGCCACAACCTCCTAGGGCATGACGCTGCTGGCAAGCAGCTCTTTGAGGTCGTCGCCTTCGATCACCTCCTTCTCGAGGATCTTCTCGGAGATTGATTCGAGCAGCCCCCGGTTGTGGTTCAGGATCGCTAGCGCCTTGTTATGGGCGTTGTCGACTAGGGAGCGAACCTCCTTATCGATCGCTTGGGCCGTGGCGTCACTCACCACCCGGCGGGGGTTGTTGTTGCCACCGAGGAAGCGGCTGCCGCCCTGCTTGTCGTAGGCCAGGGGGCCGAGGGTTTCGCTCATGCCGAAGGTGCCCACCATCTGCTCGGCGATGTCAGTGGCGCGTTGCAGGTCGTTGGCGGCGCCGGTGGTGACCTCACCAAACACCACCTCCTCTGCGCTGCGGCCGCCCAGCAAGGTGGCAATTTGACCTTCGAGGTCTTCCTTGGAATTGAGGAAGCGCTCTTCGGTGGGCAGTTGCAGGGTGTAGCCTAGGGCGCTCATGCCGCGGGGCACGATCGAGATCTTGGCCACCTTGCTGCCGCCGGGCATTAGGTGCCCCACGATCGCGTGGCCGACCTCGTGATACGCCACCACTTTCTTCTCATCGGGTTGCAGCACCCGACTCTTCTTCTCCAGACCAGCCACCACTCGCTCAATCGCCTCGTTGAGGTCGCCTTGCTCCACCTCGGTGCGATAGGAGCGGGCGGCGAGCAGGGCTGCTTCGTTAACGAGGTTGGCCAGGTCGGCGCCGGCAAAGCCGCTGGTGGCTTGGGCAATTTTGTCGAGATCGACAGTGCTGGAGAGCTTCACCTTCTTGGCGTAGATCTCCAGAATCAGCTTGCGCCCTGACAGGTCGGGGCGATCCACCAGCACCTGGCGGTCGAAACGACCTGGCCGCAGCAGGGCGGCATCAAGGGTTTCGGGTTGGTTGGTTGCGGCCAGCACAATCACCGGCTTGTCCTGGCCGGCAAAGCCATCCATCTCCGTGAGCAGCTGGTTGAGGGTCTGCTCGCGTTCGTCGTTGCCGCCGACTACACCCATCGAGCCCGAACGGCTCTTACCGATGGCATCGAGTTCGTCGATAAAGATGATGCAAGGCGCTTTTTTCTTGGCTTCTTCAAATAGATCGCGCACCCGCGCGGCGCCTGCACCCACGAATAGCTCAACGAATTCGGAGCCGGAAATGATGAAGAAGGCCACTCCTGCTTCACCTGCAACAGCCTTGGAAAGCAGGGTTTTGCCCGTGCCCGGAGGGCCCACCAGCAGCACACCTTTGGGAATGCGGGCGCCGATGGCGGCGTAGCGCTCGGGTTTTTTAAGGAAGTCAACGATCTCGGCGAGCTCGGCCTTGGCCTCATCCACGCCAGCGACGTCGGCAAAGGTGACCCGGGATTCCTCATCGGGCACATAAACCTTGGCTTTGCTCTTGGTGAAGCTCAATGCTCCCTGGGCACCACCGCCCATCTGGCGGCGGGCAAAGAACTGCAGCACCAGGATGAAGATCAGCGGCGGCACCACCCAGCTCAAGGCGGTGGTGAGGAAGCTGGGCTTCTGGGGGGGCGCGGCGGCGAACTCAACCCCGTGCGATTCGAGTCGCTGGGGCAGATCCATGTCGAAGATCGGCGTGGTGGAGAGCACCGTGGGAGCGCCCTCCTCCTCGGGCTCCTTGAGCTCGTAGCGGATCTGGTCTGAGGTGATGTAAGCCCGTTTGACGTTGCTGCTATTCACCTGGTCAATGAACAGGGAGTAAGGCACCCGGGGTACCTGGGCAGCTGGATTGGGCAGGAAGTTGCTGAATAGCAGCAGCACACCAAAACCGATCAACACCAGGTTGATGATTCCGAAGCGGCGGTTAGGGCGGTTGTCGTCCTGGCGGATCGCCATGGTGCGGCAGCCAAAGGTGCAACCAAACTAGGGCTGTGGTCCCCTGGTCGTTTCGGCGGCGTGTTGGGAGAACCGTACGAGGACCCAATACAGCTATGTGTGGTCGCTATTCCCTCTGCGCTGGCTTCGATCGCCTGCAGCTCCGCTTGCAGGGCCCCCTGCCGCTCGGTCTGGCGGCCCACTACGCGCCGCGCTTGCAAGTGCTTCCCGGCGAACCCCTGCTGATCCAGCGCCAGGAAAATGGCCAGCTGCAGGTGGGGCTAGCCCTTTGGGGGCTGCTGCCCGACTGGGTCAAGGATCTCGCCACCGCCCACCGCTGCTTGCATGCCCGCGCCGAGACGGTGGCCTTCAAGCCCAGCTTTCGCGCCGCCTGGCGCCATCGCCGTTGTTTGATTCCTGCCGATGCTTTTTGGGAGCAGGGTCAGTGGCTGCGGCGCCGAGATGGCGATCTGTTTTGGCTGGCTGGCCTGTGGGAGCGCTGGATCGGCCCCGATGGCAGCGAGCTCGATAGCTGCTGCGTGCTCACCACCGCCCCCAATGCCCTGGTGGCGCCAATCCACCGGCGCATGCCGGTGGTGATTCCCAACGGCCTGGAGCAGGCCTGGCTCGAGCCCACCGATGGCCATGGCCTGCGGGCCCTCGAACCGCTGCTGCTGCCCTGGGAGGGGGGCGACTGGCAGGCCGATGGGGCAGCGATGGCGCTAGACCAACCGCAGTTGGAACTGGACCTGTGAGCCTCGAGCGCCTTGATGCTTTTTTGGCCCATGCCCGCCAATCGCCCCAGCTGGCGACCCAGCTGGCGGAGCCCTTGGAGCTGCAGGATTTCCTGGAACTGGCCCGCGGCGCTGGCTATGGCCTTGAGGAGGCTGATGTGATCGCCGCGCAGCAGCGGCAGGAGTCCAGCCTCAGCGATGCGGAGCTGCAGGAGCGGGCTGGCGCTGAAGGCCGGCGGTTGCGCAATTTCATCTACTCCTGATGGCAGCCCCTGAGCAGGTAGGCGCCTACCCCCGCCCCCCGGCCCTGGTTGAGAGCAGCCAGCTGGTGCGTGTTGAGGCCCTGGGTCAGCTTCTGGCCGAGAGCCGCCGCAGTTTGCGGGTGCTGGAAACCTTTCACCCACCCACCTACTACCTGCCGCCTGAGGCGGTGCGCCAGGAGCTGCTTGTGCCCAGTAGCGGCGCCAGTTTTTGCGAGTGGAAGGGGGTGGCGCGCTATTTCGATGTGGTGCTGGATGGCGGTGGCCCGGCCGAGCGACGGCTGCGGCGGGCGGTGTGGACTTACCCCGAACCCACCGAGGCCTTTGCTGCTTTGGCCGGTTGGTTTGCGGTGTACCCGGCCTTGATGGACGGTTGCTGGCTGGATGGTGAGCCCGTGCTGCCCCAGCCGGGCGGCTTCTACGGCGGCTGGATCACATCCCAGGTGCAGGGGCCGTTCAAGGGTGATCCATTGCATCCGGAGCTCGTATGAGCAGCCGGGTGGGGAAGGGCATCGAGCCACCGGCCTGCTCCACCACTTCGCCGATCAACAGCAGGACCCGCTGCCGCAGGGCCCAGGCATCCTGGATGTCACTACTGGCGGCGTAGCAGAGCAGGCGCAGCTGGAGGCTGGACTCGCCGTAGCCAACGAAGTGGGCTAGCTGATCCTTGGCCGGGTCTAGGCCGGGCAAGCTTGAGAGGCGCTGCTCCAGGTTTTGGGTGATCGTGGCGACGCGCTCCCGGTCGGCGTAGCTGAGGCCGAATTCGATCCAGATGCGGCGGTTATCGATTTGGGCCAGGTTCAGGATTGCTTGGCTGGTGAACACCCCATTCGGCACATAAATGCGCTGGCGTTCCGGATCGCGCAGCTCGGTGTAAAACCAGCCCACCTGCTCCACCGTGCCAAGCAAATTCAGGCCGGGCAGGCCGATGCTTTCGCCGAGAACAAAGGGCCGGTTGATGTAGAGACTTAAGCCACTGAGGCCGTTTTCCACGATGGTGCGGGCGCCGAAGCCCAGGGCCGCTGCTCCAAAGCCCCCTGCGGTGATCAGCACTCCCGCCGACACACCGAGCAGGTCTAGGGCCATGACCACCACCACCAGCAGGGCTGCTGTGGTCAGCAGCTTGTCGAGCACGTCGAATAGGAACAGCTGGTCCTTGCCGGAGAGGTGCGGCAGCAACTGGGCGGCGTAGTGCTCGGCGCGCTGTTTGAGCTCTCTGCGCCAGCGCAGCAGGGTCCAAATCACGCCGATGGTGAGCAGCAGATTGCGCACCTCCAGGCCCGCCAGCCACCAGCCCGCACTGCTAAGCAACACCGTTCCAGCTAGGCTGACTCGCCCGCTGAGCAGCAGGGCTTGCCCGAGGGAGCCGCTGCGGTAGCGCTTGCCGAGCCGGTCCAGCAGCAGCCAGGTGCCTAGGGCCAGCAAGACTCCCGCCAGGGGGATCTGCAAATTGAAGGGCAAGTTTGCGGCGATCATGGCTCTAAACCTGCAGGTGAGCTGAGTTGCCAGAGCAGATCGCTGCCCAGACGCTGGGGCGCTTCAGCCTGCCAGCTCGGCACTTGGCCCATCGCGGTAAAACCCAGCTCGCCTAGGGGGGTGCGGGCCGGCTGGCCGCCCATCAGCTTCGGGGCGATCACAGCGGCCAGCTCCTGCACGCAGCCCTCGGCCATGGCGGCGGCGGCTAGTTCGGCGCCGCACTCCCAGAGCACCTGGTTGCAGCCCTGCGCCGCTAGGGCCTCCAGCAGCAGCCGGGGGCTGCAGCCCACTAGCTCCAGTCGGGGCACGCCGCGTTTATCCAGAGAGGCGGCGGCCTCGGCTGGAGCCTCTGGCCCATGCACCACCAGGGTGGCGGCGGCGCTCTGATCCCAGAGCTTGGCCTCGGCGGGGAGCTCCAGGCGGCGGCTGAGCACCACCCGGAGCGGCTCGGGCTGGCGTTGGCCGCGGCTGGTGAGTAGGGGGTCGTCGGCGCGCACGGTGCCGCCGCCAACGATCACCGCATCGCAGCCGGCCCGCAGCCGGTGCACCCAAGCGCGGGCCTCCGGGCCACTGATCCACTGGCTGGCGCCATTGCTCAGGGCGGTGCGGCCATCGATGCCCATGGCCCACTTGAGCATGCCCAAGGGGCGGCCGCTGCTGATGCGGTGAATGAAGGCCCGGTTGAGGGCGCGGGCCTCTGCCTCGGCTACGCCGGTGATCACCTCGATGCCCGCGGCCCGCAGCTGGGCGAGGCCGCCCCCCGCCACCTTGGGGTTGGGATCGGCCATGGCCACCACCACCCGGGCGATGCCGGCGGCGATCACCGCCTGGCTGCAAGGGGGGGTGCGGCCGTGATGGCAGCAGGGCTCCAGGGTTACCACCAGGGTGCCGCCGCGGGCCCGCTCGCCCGCCTGGGCCAGGGCGCCCAGCTCGGCGTGGGGCCCGCCGGCCCGGGCGTGATAGCCCTCCCCCACCAGCGAACCGCCGGCATCGAGCACCACCGCTCCCACCAGGGGGTTGGGGCTGGTGCGGCCGGCGCCCAGCTCAGCTAGCTGCAGGGCCCGTTGCATCCAGGGGCGCCAGGGGTTTGGTGTCGGGCTGGATAAGGGGGGTGGCACTGAACAGGTGTGGAAGAGAAATAATTAGAACGGAGAGAACAGAGCGGAGAAAACCTAAAAGAGATATTCAGTCGCTCCCGTGCGATGTTTGATCCATCCGTTGTTTACCTGAATTCATCATTTCCGTATAAGACAGGGCCCTGGGGCGTTGCTGATCAAAGGAGATCATCTTAAGATCTTCGGCCTGAGGGCGAGTCCTTTCAGTCAGGAGTGCTTTGACCATCCAGCCGATGATCAACGAAAAACCAAGAAAGACCAGTATGCGCATGGCTTAGATATGCATCAGGGCAATCCAAACGTTGTCTTCACTGCGCTGATGCCGAAGGTTTTGCTTCGTCTGTAATTTGCGCAGGAGGCAGGGGAGCGGGATTTTGAAGGGATTCAGTTGGCGGGGCAGGCAGAGACGGAGTTGCCGGAAGCTGAGTGGCGGGGGGCTGAGATTGCGGACTCTGGTCGCTATTTTCGCTGCCTTTGAGGTCTTTTTGCAACTTCTCAATTAAAAGCCGTTGGTCTCTTATCTGCCCATCCATACCATCAAAGTATCTCACGGCAGCAACGGCGCCAACCGCAATAGTTGTCAGGCTTGCAACAACCGCGATGCTCTTAGAAAAGCTAACCATGATGCCATCCTCGTGCATAAGGTTTTGGTGATTCTACCTTGGTCAATCCAGTCACTTCTGGCGGGGCTGAGCCGGGGGCAGGAGCATTCATCCATCGGCCCATAGGCATTCAGCAATTGATGCTCATGGAGTTTTAGAGGGGCTGTTGTTGACAATCCTGGCTAGGTGGGATTGTCGATTGCTCCTGGGGGTTGAGCAGCGGCCAGCGGCAGGCTGCGCCATTCCGCAACCACAAATGGCGGCACTGGCAGCTCCACAAACACCCCCGGCAGCACCAGGCGGAGGGGCCGGTCTTGGTGCAGGTCGGCCAGCAGGGGGGCCAGATCAAACTCGGCGGCCGCGGCGCGGCCATCACCCGCCAGCTGGGGATTGGCCAGGGTGATGTCGGCCAGCTCCCAGCGGAAGTGGCCGCTGCGCACCTGCAGGGAGGTGGGGTGGTCGAGCCGCACCTTGCCGGGATAGCCGACGATGCGCAGCTTCAGGGGGCCGCCTGGGGGGCCTTCGCGGTAAGCCACCACCTGCCAGCTTTGGTAGTCGAGGTCGCGCAGGCTCTCGAGGCTGCGCACCACCGGGGTGCCGTTTTCGTCGTTGTGGGCGTGCACCAGGGCCTGGGCCGGGGTGGGCAGGCTCAGCCAGAGGGCTGCGGCCAACAGAGGGGCCAGCAGCAGGGAAAGCAGGCGTTTCATGGTTGGCGCTCAGCGCCTGGAATCGCTTGCCAGTTGGTGTGGGTGGCCCACAGGGCCCAGATCGCCATGGCGCGCAGGTAGTGGCAGGCCCGGAAGGTGTTCACGCCAGTGATTGCCTCGGGGGTGCGGAACTGCAGGCCGCCGCTGTACACCTGCTCCACCACGGCGCCGCTGATGGCAAAGGCCGTGCTGGTCTCCCCCATCAGGCGGTAGTAGGCCGCCAGGCCGAAGTTGATGCCGGTCCACACCTCAAGGGGATGGGTGCCGTTGGGATCGAGCGGGGTGCCGTCGCGGCGCAGGCCATTGGCTACCCCGAGCTTGCCGCCCTGGAAGCCCTCAAAGCACGACTCTTTAATCGCTTGGAGCGCACTGCTGGCGCGCTCATCCGCCACCACGGCGGGCAGTCCCAGCAGGCGGGCGTAGAAGTCGCCGCAGAGCTGGTCTGCCATCACCACCGGCGTGCCGCTCTCGGCATCGATTTTGTAAAACTCGCCGTTCCAGAGCAGCAGGTCGAAGTTGGCGCGCGACTGCTCCAGCCAGCCGCCCAGTTGGCGCTGTTCGCCACTGGTGTCTAGCCCTAGCTCCAGTTGCAGCTGCTGGGCGATCGCCAGCCCCGCCTCCAGGGCGGCGATCCAGAGGGCGCCGCAGTAGGCACTGACGCCCTTGAGCGGCCAGTCGTCGAAGGTTTGGTCGGGGGCGCCGCCGTTGTCGGGCAGGCCGTCGTTGTTGATGTCGAAAGTTTTGAGATAGGTGAGGGCCTGGATAGCCGCCGGCCAGCACTCGGCCAGGAAGCCAAGGTCTGGGCCGCTGGGGGCGAGCTTGTAGGTGCGCCACACCTGCAGCACATAGTCGCTGGCCAGGTCTTTCCAGAGATTGCAGTCTTGATAGGCGGTGTAATTGGTGGCCTCAAATGGCCGCTCGTTGGGGGCACCCAGATCGTGGGGGGTGGCACCGGCCAGTTTGCGGGCGGCCTCCACCCGGCCCTTGCCCTGGGTGAAATACCAGCCGATCGGCCGCAGGGTGGCGTCGGCAGCGGGGATGGCGCGGGCGAAGCTGCGCAGCACGGCCTTGTCGAGTTCGGGCCAAAGCTGCAGCAGGGCAAAGGAGCCGTAGAGCCGCACGTCCAGGCTTTCGTACCAGGCGTAGTCGAGGCACTCGAGCACGCCAAACTGACCCACCGGATCGCCTGCAGCAGCGGCGGTCCAGAGGCTGCCGCCACTGGCTAGGTCGTAGAGCTCGTTGAACAGGGCCATCCGCAGCGGTTCGGGCAGATCGCTGCGCTCCAGCACCGGTTTTTGCCAGGCCTCGATCTGACTGCGCCAGTCGCGCCAGTCGCGCAGAGCGTCGGCGGCGATGGCGGCGGCGCTGGTGCCGCTATCGCCAAAAAAATCGGTGTAGCGGCGCAGGGAGCGGCTGCCGGTGGCGAAGGCCGTGACCGGCAGGTCCCAGCTGATCACCAGGGGGATTTCGATGCTGGCTCCCGGCTCCAGACAGCACTTCACCGCCAGGGCGGAGCTGGCAGGGTCGCTATCGCCACTGCGGCGGTCGTTGTTGCTGTCGGGGATCGAGCCGTCGCGGGCGAAGGGTTCCCACAGCTCAGCGCCACTGCCGCTGGGATCCCAACGGCTGCAGCGCTGCACTTCGAGGTGGTCGGAGGTGGCGACGCACCACTGGCCCTGGCCCTCGGCGAGGGGGGTGGCGCGCTCACCATCAAGCAGCACCCCCTTGAGCCCCGGTTGCTCCACCCAGATGTTGCGGTGGCCCTTGCTGCGGCCGATCGCGGGCACGTAGTTGTGCTCCGGGCTGCCGTCGTCTCGAAATGTGACTGCTGCTGTGGGGTCTGTGTTGGTGAACCAGCCCGTGGTGTTGCGCCAGCTCAGCAGCAGGGAGAGGTCGAGGGGCCGGTTGGTGGGGTTGGTGAGGGTCCAGACGAACACCGCCACCGGGTAGCTGGTGCGCTGGTAGTCGCCCGGCAGGATCGGACTGAAGGCTTCGCAGCTCACCTCGGCTTGGAACACACCCGTGTACCGGGTGCTGCTGATCGGGTAGCGGGCGGCGTAGGTGCCGGTGCGCTGTTTGGCGTTGCTGGCGGGATACCAGCTCCAGGCGCTCAGGGGTTCGCCGGCTGCGGGCCTGGAGGCATCGGCCTCAGGCTTCACCGCAAGGGCATGGGCGCGGCTTTGGTCGCCGTCGGTTTCAAACAGGGCGAACTGGCAGTCGGGCAAGTTGCCAAACCAATGCTCGCCGCCATCGAGATGCCAGAGGTTGAAGGAGCCATCGGGGGCGCGGCCGATACAGCCGGCGCCGAAGCCCCCCAGGGGCATGCCGTGGTTGGGTCCGTCGTCGAGGTTGCTGGCATAACGCACCGTGTAGGGCTGCTCCCAACCCAGGCCAAAGGCCCGGCTCCAGCTACTGCTGCCAGCGGTGGGAGCCCCGTTGCCCTTCAGCAGCGATGTGAGGGCTGAAAGGCCGAAGCGCGCCATGGGGCCAGAAAAGGTGCGCCCAGCTTGTCAGAGGTCGTTGGCGGGTGGGACTGGGCTGCTCAGCTCTGGTCTGGTCTGGTCTAGGTTGTGATCGTTCTTGCGTTCTGGGCGAGATGACAACCCCTGCGGCCGCGGGCGGCGGCGGTCGTCGCACTGTCAACATGCTCGAGGCAAAGACCCACCTCTCGCGCCTGGTTGAGGCCATCGAAACCGGTGCGGCAACCGAGGTGGTGATCGCCCGCAATGGCAGGCCGGTGGCACGGCTCACCGCGCTTCAGGGGGCTGTGCGGCCGCGGCGTCTGGGGGTGGCCCGCGGACAGTTCACGGTTCCGGACTCGATCGATGCCGCCAATCCGCTGATCGCCGAGCTGTTTGAGCAGTCCTGATGCGCCTCTTGCTCGACACCCACACCTTTGTCTGGGCGATCAGCGATGAACCCAGGCTGGGGCCCCGCAGCCGCGATCTGATTACCGCCGAGGCCAGCAGCGTGCTGATCAGCCATGTATCGCTCTGGGAGATCGCCATCAAGCACGCCCTGGCCCGCAGCGACATGCCGCTCTCGGCCGCCCAGGCGATTCCATGGGCTCAGGAGTGCGGCTTCGAGCTCCTGCCGCTTGATCTTCCCCATCTGCTGACTCTCGAGCAGTTGCCCCTCCATCACCGCGATCCGTTTGACCGACTGCTCGTGGCCCAGTCGATCAGCGAATCGCTGCTGCTGGTCAGCGCCGATGGGGCGTTCCATGCCTATGGCTGCCCGCTGCAGGATGCCCGCCGCTGAGGGAGAACTTGCGCAGCTGCTCAGTAGCCGCTATCCAAATGGGGATGGCCCTGGTGGCGGTTCTTCCTAACCTGACCCCATGGCTGAGCCTGACATTCGCTGGATCCAACGGTTTGACAACTTCCAGCGCGCCCTGATGGTGCTGGAGCGCGGCGTGCAGCTGGCCCTGGAGCGGGATCTGAGCGAGCTGGAGCAGCAGGGTTTGATTCAGGGCTTCGAATTCACCCATGAGCTGGCCTGGAACCTTCTCAAGGATTACCTGCAATATCAGGGGATTGAGGGCATCACCGGTTCCCGGGATGCAACCAGGATTGCGTTTCGCAATGGCCTGATCAGTAACGGCGATACCTGGATGGAGATGATGAAGGCTCGTAACCAGTCGTCGCACACCTACAACCTTGAGCAGGCCCAGGTGATTGCTCACGCCGTGATCCATCGCTTCACACCAGCGTTCTGCAGCCTTCGCGATCGCTTCGCTGCTCTGCACGACGAGAGCAGGCCATGAGCCCAGAAGCTCTCACGGCAAAGCCGCAGCTCTTCGGCCTCACTGAGACGGCCCTGACGGCCATTCAAGAGGTACTGGCTGCCTATCCCGAGGTGGAGGAAGCCATTCTTTATGGCTCAAGGGCTCTGGGTCGCCATCGCCCTGCATCCGACATCGATCTCACCCTGGTGGGCCACGCACTCAGCTCCGGGATCCTGGCCCGCATCGATGCCGATCTGGATGATTTGCTTCTCCCCTGGATCGTCGATCTCTCCTGCCTGAGTTCGATCAACCATCCAGCGCTGCTGGACCACATTGCGCGGGTGGGGCAAGTGCTCTATCGCCGCAATCCCGGCTGACGCGCTCCTGGTTCGGGCCTCCCGAAGCTTTCGCCCGGGCACCAGCTCGTGGATGCGCTGGCGGCGGTCGCTCATGGCCAGGTCCGGTGGCACAGGCCGGCCATCATGGCTGCAGTAACCGTGGGGCGCCCTGGCTCAGCAGGCCGTGTTGGAGGTGGTCGGCACCGATGCCGGGGGGGTGGCTGCGCTGCCGGCCCGCAGCCTCGCCTTGGTGCGAGCTGCCCAGCTTCTGCTTGCCCCCCAGCGCTTGCTGGCGGAGCTTTGCCCCTGGTGGCAGGAGGAGCAGGGGGCCGGCCGCATCCCGGCGGGCAGCCCCTGCCCCCAGCTCCTGGCCAGCGATCGGCCCGAGCAGATTTTCGGCTCGCTGGAGAAGGCCCTGGCAGCGGGCCGGCCGGCTGTGCTGCTCGCTAGTGGCGACCCGCTTTGGTTTGGCATCGGCCGCCTGCTGCTGCAGCGCTTTCCGGCGGCCCAGTTGCGCTTTCATCCCGCCCCCTGCTCGCTGCAGCTGGCCTTTGCCCGCCTAGGCCGCCCCTGGCAGGACGCCAGCTGGATCAGCCTGCACGGCCGCGACCCCGAACCCCTGGCCGCCGCCCTGCAGAAGCGCCCCAGCGCCCTGGCGGTGCTCACCGACCCAAGCCGCGGCGGCGTCGAGGAGGTGCGGCGGATTCTGGTGGCCTCTGGGCTGGAGGCGGCCTATGCCTTCTGGCTGTGCGAGCGGCTGGGCCATCCGGCGGAGCGGCTGCAGCGGCTGGTGCCGGGGGCACCCATGCCGATCGATTGCGATCCGCTGCACCTAGTGCTGTTGATCGCTGAGCCCCCGGCGGCGCCGGCTGATCCCGCTTCCCTACCCCTATTTGGCCTCGACGACGGCCTGTTCCTCCAGCACGACGACCGCCCGGGCTTGATGACCAAGCGGGAGGTACGCATTCAGCTGCTGGCCGATCTGGAGCTGCCCGAGTGCGGCGTGCTCTGGGATATCGGCGCCGGCGTGGGTTCGGTGGGGCTGGAGGCGCTGCGGCTGCGGCCTGGTCTGGAGCTCTGGGCCCTGGAGCGGCGTGGCGGCTCAGCGGCGCTGCTCGCAGCTAACGCCGAGCGGCTGGGGGTGCGGCCGGCGGGTTTGCGCGAGGGCCGGGCCCCCGAGGCCCTGGCGGAGCTGCCCGATCCGGATCGGGTGCTTATCGGCGGAGGTGGCCGGGAGCGGGGGGCCGTGCTGACGGCTGTGCTGCAGCGGCTGCGTCCCGGTGGCGTGGTGGTGATCCCCCTGGCCACGCTGGAAGCTTTGGCGGAGTTGCGGCCGCTGCTGGAGCAGGCGGGCTGCCAGGTGGCGCTGGCCCAGCACCAGGCTTGGCGGGGGGCGACTTTGGCCGAAGGCACCCGCCTGGCGCCGCTCAATCCCGTGCTGGTGCTGAAGGGGCGGCTGCCAGCCGCTGCAGGTTGAGCAAGCGCTGCCACAGCGCGGCCCGTGGGGCTTCGATCGCCAGCACCTGATGGCAGCGCTCCAGCCAGCCTTCACGCTGTTGCAGCCGCTCTAGGGCCTTGCCCAGATCGGTGCGGATTGCATCGCCATAAGCCTCTTCCGCCTTGGCCAGCGCTCGCTGCCAGATGGTTTGGGTAAGGGGTATATGGGCCAGATCGATCAGATCACGGTTGAAGACTCCGTCGTCGTTCCAGCGGTCGGAATTGGCCAGCAGCTTGCTGCAGATGAGGTCGTTCAGAGTGAGGGAGGCAATGCTGCAGATCGCGTCTTCCTCGCTGGGCATCTCCAGGCTGATCCGGCCCTCCAGCACGATTTCCAGCTTGATGGCCACCCCCGCCACCACCACGCCTGCCCGGATGCCGTATTGGTCTGTGAGCGGTTCGCGGCTCTCCACGAGGGGGTTTTGGGGATCCTTCCAAAGTGCCCTCAGGCTGTTGTCCCGCCGGATCAGCTGCCGCAATTCCCGGTAGCCCTGCCGGTCTGAGACGAGCAGATCCACATCCACCGACTGGCGGAACTCCCCGTAGCGCAGGGCAATGGCCGTGCCGCCGCCGAACAGGCAGTGGTGCCGTTGCAGGAGCTCCGCATTGAGCTGGTCCAGCAGGCTGGCGATCCGGCGGTGGTGCTCAAGCCGGAACATCAGCTTCCGGGATGGTGAGATTCAGCGCGGCGATCAGCTGGCGCTCGTTTGGCTGCAGCGGCTCCAGATCCAGTCGCCTGCGCTGGCGTGCATAGAGAGAGGCCGCTTCCGATGCGTTAAGGCTGCCGCTGCCCTGGACATGCCAGGCCAGTTGCAGCAGCAGGGGATAGGCAGCTAGCTCGATCGTTTCCGCTCTGGTTGCGGTTGGTGCTCCAGCTTCGGCATCTTCCGGACCCTCCAACTGGCCCAGGGACAGATCGAGGGCATCCAGCACATTCATCAGGGCCCCCAGCGTCACCGACGTTGCGCCCGTCTCGATGCGGTGCAGCGTCACCCTGGAGATCCCGCCCGCTGCCGCGGTGGCCATCGCACTGATACCAAGCGCCTTCCGTCGCCGCCGGATGCGCTCGCCGATGGCGCGCAGGCGCTGGGGGCAACGGCCCTGGGGGCTTGGGGCAGCGGCTGGCACAGGATCACCGGCTTGAATATTTCCCATTCTGATCATCCAGTTGCCGCCTGCTACTGCTCAGGGGGCGTTCTGGCCCCCCAGCGCTTCTATCCGCACCGGGCTACCCACCTGGATGCCCTGGGCTGCGGCCTGGCCGGCGGCCAGCTCCAGCACCCCATCCACTTGCTGGTCGGGGCCGTAGCTGCGGCAGGGCAGGTGCAGGCAGGGTTTGGTGTGGGCTTCTATCGCCACCACCCGGCCGCCCAGCACAAACAACATGTCGAGAGGCTCCGGGGTGCGGTGCATCCAGAAGCGAGCCAGAGAGGGCGGGTTGTAGGGGAACCACATGCCCCGCAATGGCGCTAGCGCCGGCCGCAGCTGCAGGCCCTTGCTCTGCTTCTCGGGGGTGTCGGCAACCTCCAGGGCGATGCAGCGATCAGGTGCCAGGCACCAGCGGGCCGTGATCGGCAGCCATTGGGGCGCCGGCGTGAAGCCGCACAGCAGGGCAGCCACCCCAGGCAGGGCCAGCCCCCAGCGGCATCTGGCCTTCATTCGCGGCTCTCCAGCTGGGGTAGCCGCTCGCTCAGGCAGTAGCCCTGGCCGCGGATCGTGTGGATCAGCCGCCGTTCGCCGCCCTCCTCCAGCTTCTGGCGCAGGTAGCGCACATACACCTCAATCACGTTGCTGGTGGTGGCTTGATCGTCGTTCCATACCTGGCGCAGGATCAACTCCCGGCTCACCACGGTGCCCTTGCGCTCCAGCAGCAGCAGCAGCAGCTGGTATTCCCTAGCCGTCAGGCCCACTGGCCGTGCTCCCCGTTTTACTAAACGGGTGCTGGGGTTCAGTATGAGGTCGCCCACCTGCAGCAACTGGGCAGGCACATTGGCGCGCCTGGTGAGATCAAGGTGCAACCGCAGCCGCATCAGCAGGTCGCTGGGGCCGAGGCTCGAAAGCCAGAAGTCATCTGCTCCTGAACTGAGGCAGTGGACCCGCGCCTCCACCGTGTCGTCGCCCACATCCAGCAGCACCGGGACGGTGCCCCACTGCTCTCGCAGGGAGGCGATGCGGCCCGAATCGCCGCTGGAGAGCAGCACCGCATCTGGGGCTGCCCCCGCCGGCACAGGCTCCCTGCAGCACGAGTAGCCGGAAGCCTCCAGCCGCCGCGCCAGGGCCTCCGCCTCCGGGCCCAGCAGCAGGATGTGGGGATCGTTCATGGCGCTGTGCCGTTGCCGGGCTTGGCCACGTGGGGCAGGCCCCAACCCAATTTGTTGCGCAGCACCTGGAAAAACTCGTGGTCGGCCAGCCGCACGAAGCGCACGGGCTGCTCGCTGCGGCGCACCAGAATGCGATCCTCCGGCCAGATGTAACAACCAGCGCTGCCATCCACCACCATCATCAGCCGCTCAGGCGTGGCGGGAAAAACCGTCACCGGTTCGCGGTCGCTGAACACCAGGGCGCGCGAGGCCAGCGAATGGGGCGCGATCGGGGTGAGTTGCAGCACCGGGCAGTCGGGGGTGATCACTGGTCCGCCGGCGCTGAGGGCGTAGGCGGTGGAGCCGGTGGGGGTGGCAAGTATCACCCCATCGGCGGCGATATCGACCGGCGCATGGCGGCCGATGGCGATTTCGAAGTGGCACATCGAGGTGAGCGGCTCGCGGTGCAGGGCCATCTCGTTAAGGCAAAGCACCTCCCAGCGCCTCTGCTCGCCGCGCATCACGCTGACGATCAACATCGTGCGCTCCTCCACCGTCCACTCGCCGGAGAGCACTTGCTCTAGGGCCCCTTCCAGCTGGTGCAGGTAAGCCTCCGCCAGAAAGCCCAGGTGGCCGGTATTGACGGTGAGGATCGGGACGCCGACTGGAGCCGTTTGACGGGCGGCTGAGAGCACGGTGCCGTCGCCGCCGAGCACCACCGCCAGGCTCATGTCCCGGTCGAAGCCAGCAGGCACGCAGGCCGCGTAGCCGCGGGTGCGCAGGTGCTGGTCGGGGTTGGCGAAGCCCACCATGCCGCCGGAGCTACTAACCCGCACCACTCCGTAGCCTGCCGCCGTGAAGCGCGCCTCGATGGCATCGGCTGTGGACAGGGCCAGGTCCTTGCCGTCATTCACGATCAGTCCGACGCGGGGCACCGATCGGGGAGCAAGTGGCTGCCAGAGTTTATGGGGCTATTACCAAACCGCCCAACTAAAACTGCTCCAAGAAGCGCAGATCACTGGTGTACAAGCGCCGAATGTCGTCGATGCCGTGGCGCACCATGCAGAAGCGCTCGACGCCCAGGCCAGCGGCAAAGCCGCTCCAGCGCTCAGGATCCAGGCCCATGCCGGTGAGCACGGCGGGGTCGACCATGCCGCAGCCCATCACTTCCAGCCAGCGGCCCCGCCACTGCACATCAACCTCGGCGCTGGGCTCGGTGAAGGGGAAGTAGCTGGCCCGAAAGCGCACCGGCAAGTCGCCAAAAAACTGCTGCAGAAAGGCCGTGACGGTGCCGCGCAGGTGGCTGAAATCCAGTCCCTCATCAATTGCCAGCACCTCCAATTGATGGAACACCGGCGAGTGGGTGGCATCGACAGCGTCGCGGCGATACACCCGTCCTGGCGCGATAACCCGCACCGGCGGTGGGTTGTTCTCTAGGTAGCGGATCTGCACGGGCGAGGTGTGGGTGCGCAGCAGCTGGCCATCGCCCAGATAAAAGGTGTCCTGCATGTCCCGCGCGGGGTGATGCTCGGGGATGTTGAGGGCCGTGAAGTTGTAGTAGTCGCTTTCGATCTCCGGCCCTTCCGACACCCGATATCCCAGGCCGGCAAAGATGTCGACGATCTCCTCGATCGTGCTGATCAGGGGATGGCGGTGCCCCGGCGGCGTGAAGCTGCAGGCCGCGGTGACGTCAATGGTTTCGCCGGCGAGACGCTCGGCCATGGCGGCACTTTTTACGGCCTTAAGCCGCTCCCCCAGCAGCGTCTGCACCTGCTCCTTGAGCACGTTGGCCCGCTGGCCGATCAGGGGCCGCTCCTCGCCAGGCAGCTTGCCCATAGCGCCGAGCACTCCGGATAGGCGACCTTTTTTACCGAGCAGGCCCACCCGTAATTCTTCCAGTGCAGCTGTGGTGACGGCGGCGGATATCTCAGCCGCAGCCTCGGTTTCTAGCTCCTGGAGCTGGTCGGTGAGCTGCTGCAGGGAAACGGTGGCGCTCACGGCAGGGGCGGAGGGATTGCTGACTGTAAGGAGCCACCCCAGTTACGTTGCGACGAGATGGCGTTAGGCCCGATGGCACCGCTCAGGATCCTGATCAGCAACGACGACGGGGTCTTCGCAGAAGGCATTCGCACCTTGGCCAATGCGGCCCTGGCCCGCGGCCACCAGGTGAGTGTGGTGTGTCCCGACCAGGAGCGCTCCGCTACGGGCCATGGCCTCACCCTGCAGACCCCTATCCGGGCGGAGCGTGCTGATGAGTTGTTCGATGATGGCGTTCAGGCCTGGGCCTGCAGCGGCACCCCCTCCGACTGCGTCAAGCTCGCCCTGTTTTCCTTGCTGGATGAGTGGCCCGATCTGGTGCTCTCCGGCATCAATCACGGTCCAAACCTGGGCACCGACGTGCTCTATTCCGGCACGGTGAGTGCGGCGATGGAGGGCACGATCGAGGGCCTTCCCGCCCTGGCAGTAAGCAGTGCCGACTTTCAATGGCGCCAATTTGCGCCAGCGGCCCGCCTCGCCCTCGATGTGACTGAGCGGATGCTGGCGGAGGGCTGGCCAAGCAGCATGTTGCTCAACCTCAACGTTCCGCCCCGGCCGGCTGAGGCGATTGGACCGCTGCGCTGGTGCAATTCAGCGGTGCGTCGCTACACCGACCAGTTTGAGCAGCGGGTTGACCCCCGCGGCCGCAGCTACTACTGGCTGGCGGGTGAGGTGGTCAACGACCTGGAGGCCCAGGTATCGGGGCCGGCGGCCTGGCCCACCGATGTGGCCCAGATCAATGCCGGTGGGGTCTCGCTGACGCCGCTCCAGCCCGACATCTTCTGGCGCGGTCGCACGGCCGATCTGCCGGTTTGGTGAGCGGCAGTTAATCAGGTTGTGCGGTAAACCCGCTGCAGCAGCCAAAGGCTGATCCAGAGCCCGATCAGGTGGGCAAACAGCACCTGGGTGTTGCCCAACACGGCCAGCATCTCGATCGAGGTGATTGGTAAACCGATAACTCGACCGGCCACGCCAGGGGTCGACTGGATCTGGGCACCGAAGAAGCCAGGCACCTGCTGGGAGGCCTGCACGAACAGGCTGCCCGCCAGCGACTGATAGCCCAGCACCGCCAGGGTGATGCCGGCCAGGTCGGCCAGCACACCCCGCTTGATCAGCCGCGAGGTTTCACCCTTGCTGGGCCGCACCGGTGAATTGAGGGCCCGGCCGCAGCGCACCACCAGCCAGCTCTGCCAGATGCTCCAGAGCAGCAGCAGGAAGGCGATGGTGGTGAGCGAGATGCCAGGCCCCAGCCCCAGGGCCCGGGCTGAATTGGCCGCCAGGCGGCCGCCGATGTTGTTGAAAAGCAGCACCCCAACTACCACCACCCCCAGCACCACCTGGGACCAGAGCCGAATCCAGCCCAGGCGCCGCAATGCCGCGGCGATTAGCTGCAGGTCGAGGCGGTCAGCCATTCAGCCATCCAGATGGGAATCCCAAAGGTGCCATGGGAGGATCGATTTGGCTCCCGTTGCCTTTGGGTTCCGTAGCGTTGATACCCCTGCGATCCCCCCAGGAGGCCCTGCGCCCCACGGCCATCGCCCTCGGCAGCTTTGATGGCTTGCACCAGGGCCACCGCCGCGTCATCGCGGCGGTTACAACAGCGGCTGGCAACCAAGCGGCGGCGATTCCCACGGTGGTGAGCTTTTGGCCCCACCCCCGCGAGGTGCTGCACGGCGAGGCGCGCTTGCGGCTCGATCTGCCCGCCGAAAAGCTGCACTTGCTTGAGCCCCTTGGCATTGAGCAGCTGGTGCTGGTGCCCTTCAGCCGGGAGCTGGCCGCCCTCAGCCCCGAGGCTTTCGTGGAGCAGGTGCTGGTGGGCCAGCTGGCGGCCCAGCGGGTCGCGGTGGGTGACAACTTCCGCTTCGGGGCCGGCCGCAGCGGCGACAGTCAGGCCCTGGTGGCAATTGGTGCCCGTCACGGCATCGAGGTGCAGGTGCTGCCGATGCTCTGGGACGGCCAGGAGCGGGTAAGCAGCAGCCGCATCCGCCGGGCCCTAGCAGCAGGAGATCTGGAGGAGGCCCGCCGCTTACTTGAGCGGCCTTATCGCTTCAGCGGCCGGGTGGTGCGTGGCCGCGGGCTGGGCAAGCAGCTGGGCTGGCCCACCGCCAACTTGCAGGTGGATGGCCGCAAGTTTTTGCCGCTGGAGGGGGTTTATGCGGCGACCGCGTCTCTGGACGGTGGGGCCATGCTGCCTGCGGTGATGAACCTCGGCCCCCAGCCCACGGTGGATCCCACCGCCCCTTCGGCGGTGGAGGTGCACCTGCTCGATCGGCAGCTGGAGCTTGAGGGATTGGAGCTGGTGGTGGAGCCGCTGCAACTGCTGCGCCGCCAGCGAACCTTCGCCAGCTTTGAGCAGCTAGCAGCCCAGATTGCGGCCGATGCCCAGCTGGCCCGCGCCTTAAGCGCTGGGATAGGCGTGGGTGAGACCCCAGCCAATGAAGGTAGCGATCCCGCCAAGCAGCAGAATCCCTGAAATCAGCACCAGCATCGGGCTGTCGGTATTGCCTCGATTTGGATTGCCTGGCTCGCCTGCCATTGGCCCCTGTGTGATGGATCCCACCCTAGACAGCTTCTCCAACCCAGCCCGCGATCGGCTGCTCGATGCCAACCTCGATCGGGCCCGTGAGGGCTTGCGGGTGCTGGAAGATTGGGCCCGCTTTGGCCTCGATCGGGGCGATCTGGTGGTGCGCACCAAGGACATGCGCCAGCGGCTGGGCCGGTTGCATCGCGATGCCTACAAATTCGCTCGCCACACCGCCACCGATCCAGCCGCGGGCCTCGGCCATCCGGCCCAAGCGGAGCGATCCAGTCCCAGCGCCGTGGTTGGGGCCAACGCCGGCCGGGTGCAGGAGGCTTTGCGGGTGCTGGAGGAGTTTGGGCGCAGCAGCGATCCCCTGCTGGCTGAGGAGGCCTCAGCCCTGCGCTATCTGCTCTACGACCTGGAAGTGGATTTATTGCAGGCCTGTCGCTTAGCCGCTGCTGGCGGGGCCGGCCGACGTGAGCTGCTGGCTAGCTGCCGGCTCTATTTGATTACTTCCCCGGTGGCCGACCTGGAGGGGGTGGTGGCCGCAGCCCTGGCGGCAGGGGTGCGCTTGGTGCAATACCGCGCCAAGGAGGCCGCCGGTCTCGATGACCTGCAAAAACTCAGCCAGGCCCGGGCCCTGCGCCAGCTCTGCGCCGCCCATGGCGCCCTGTTTTTGGTGAATGATCGAATCGATATTGCCCTGGCTGTGGAGGCTGATGGGGTGCACCTGGGCCAGGGAGATCTGCCGCCGGCGGTGGCGCGCCAGCTGCTGGGCCCCGATCGCTTGATCGGCCGCAGCACCCATGCCCTAGACCAGCTGCAGCAGGCGATCAGCGATGGCTGCGACTACGTCGGCGTCGGTCCGGTGCAGGCCACCCCCACCAAGCCCGGCCGGGAGCCGGTGGGGCTCGATTACGTGCGCCAGGCCGCGGCGGCTAGTCCGATCCCCTTCTTTGCGATCGGCGGGCTCAAGGCCAGCAAGGTGGCCTCGGTGCGGGCTGCTGGAGCCCAGCGGATTGCGGTGGTGCGGGCGATCACTGAGGCGGTTGATCCGGCTGCCGCTACTGCCGAGCTGCTTGCAGCACTTGAGGTGCCGGCTTCGTGATCAGGCTGCAGGTAAACGGCGATCAGCGAGCCTGCTCAGCCGGGCTCAACCTGGAGCAGGCCCTGCTGGAACTGGGCTACAAGCCCCGCTTGGTGGTGGTGGAGTTCAACGGCACGATCCTGCCCAGACAGGCCTGGCCTGCCCAGCCGGTGGTGGAATCCGATGTGCTGGAGGTAGTCACCATCGTGGGCGGTGGTTCCTAGATTTCGACCAATCGCTTCCAGCGCCTTGGCGCTTTCTACTCGTCTGGTTTTGCGGCGCTGCTTCAGCTTTTTGGCCGTGCCGATGTTGGTCCTGAGCCTGTTGGTGGTGCACCCCAGCCCCAGCTGGGCCGCCAGTGGCGGTCGCATCGGTGGCGGTAGCTTCCGCTCGGCCCCCTCGATGCCAAGGAGCTACGGCGGCGGTGGCTACAGAGGTGGTGGTGGTGGTTTCAACAGCGGCTACCGCGGTGGCTACGGGGGAGGGGGCATTGGCTTTCCCTTCCTGATTCCAATGTTTGGTTTCGGGGGCGGCGGCCTGTTTGGCTTCCTTGTGCTGATGGCAGTGGGGGGTCTGCTGCTCAATGCGGTGCGTGGTGGCGGCGGTGGCGGCCAGGGGCCAGCAATTTCCGGCAGCCGCAGCGATCTGGTGGGCGGCGGCCGTCCCGATGGCCCTGTCACCATCAGCCAGTTGCAGGTTGGGTTGCTTGCGTCAGCCCGCCAACTGCAATCTGATTTGCGCCGCTTGGCCGATAGCGCCGACACCAGCCATGCGGCTGGTCTCCAGGCCTTGCTTCAGGAGACCACCTTGGCCCTGTTGCGTCACCCTGACCTCTGGGTTTACGCCAATTCAGAGGTAGGTCAGGTGCCGTTTGCCAGTGCAGAATCCACTTTTAATCGTCTCTCGATGACTGAACGCAGCAAGTTGCAGCGTGAGGTCACCACCAATGTGGGCGGCAAGCGCTTCAGCGATGTCAGCGTGGCTGCAGGAGATAGCGATGCCAGTAGCGATTTCATTGCCGTCACCCTGCTGGTTGCAAGCCGCAATCGGCTTGCCCTAAAGGGTTCTGGCAGCGCCGACCAGGTGCGAGATTCGTTGCAGCAGCTTGGCTCCGTTGGTGCTGACGACCTGCTGGCGATCGAGGTGATCTGGCAGCCAGAAGGAGCGGGCGAAGTGCTCAGCACCGAAGAACTGCTGACTGCCTACCCCCAGCTGCAGCACCTGTAGGACTGCTACCTCAGCTGAACACCCCTATGTCAAGGCTACTGATTGCCCGATCTGCAGCCCAGGATCCGCAGGGCTGCCATGGCGGCCCCGTAGCCGTTGTCGATGTTGACCACCGTGAGACCGGGGGCGCAACTGGCCAACATGCCGTGCAGGGCGGCCACGCCGCCAGCACTCACGCCGTAGCCCACCGCCACTGGCACGCCGATCAAGGGCTGGGGTAGCAGCCCACCTAGCACCGTGGGCAATGCGCCCTCCATGCCAGCGCAGGCGATCAGCACATCGGCACGACGCAACTCCTCGATCCTCTCCAGCAGCCGGTGCAGGCCAGCGACACCCACATCCAGAATCAGCTCGGTGGCGATCCCATGGCAGGCCAGGGCTAGCTGGGCCTCTGCCGCCACCTTTAAATCGCTGGTGCCGCCGCTCAGCACTGCAACTCGCCCGAGCCGGGGATCTGGGCTTGGTAATGAGCCTGCTGTGAGACAGCGGGACAGGGGATGGTGCTGCAGAAGCCAAGCCTGCCCTCGCTTCGGCCCAAGTAGCGCAGCCACGGCGTCAGCCTTCTCAGGGGAGATGCGGGTGACAAGCGCCAGCTCTCCTGCGGCATGCAGCTCCTCCAGGATCCGGGCGATCTGCTCGACACTTTTGTGCTCTCCCCAAATCGCTTCCACCATCCCCAGTCGCTGACGGCGGCCCAGGTCGAGCCGATGTTCAGGGCTGTCGCTCATAGCCGCTCCCACACCATCTCAACAATGGCCGGTGTCAGCCAGAGGCTGGTGTGCTGCTGGGCCCAGGCCAGTTCGGCCTCCAGGGCGGCCTGCTCCGCGGCGCTCCAGAGGCCAGCGGCGGCCAGCTGGGCTGGGTAGCTAGTGAGAAAGTCGATCAGCCACTGGGCTTTTGGATGGTCGCTGGGGGAGCAGGCCATCAGGCTGGAGCTATGGAGCAGCCGAAAGCCTCGGGCCTCCAGCAGCTGCGGCAGGCGCTGGGCCACGTTTGGGTCTCCGCCGTGAGCCCACCAGTGCTGGATGCAGCGGGCCGCAAACTTCGCCAGCTGGTCTCCTTTGGGGTGTAGGGCGAAGGTTTCCCACTTGATGTATTCGTGTAGCACCAGCCGGCCGCCCGGCCGCAGGGCCGCGGCCAGCCGATCCAGCAATGGCTCCAGCCTGGGCAGAAACATCGCCACCCAGCGGCACCAGGCCCCATCCCAGCTGCCCGTTTCCAATGCCCCATCCAGCTCACTGGCCGAGTCCAGGCCCTGGGCCAGATCCCCCAGCTGGGGTATCACTTGCAACAGCTGCCGCTGCTGGCACTGCTGCCGCAGGTGCTCGAGGTAGGCCGGGGCACTGTCGATCGCCAACACCTGGCCATGGGCCCCCACCCGCTCGCCCAGGTCCAGGCTGGCGAAACCCGGTCCGCAGCCGACGTCGAGCAAGCGCTGGCCAGGGCAGAAGCCGGCCCGATCCCAGCCGGCCAGCATTTCTGGGCGCCAGATCTGGTGCTGGCGCTCCAGTCGGCCGCGCTCTTCGGCATGGCTGCCGAGCACGTAGGTGGCCTGGTCTGCGCTGATGCGGCTCATGGCGGTAGCAGCTCACCTTCAAACACCAGCGGGAATGGGTTGCCTTGCGATTGGCCGGTGGCGGCTTGGGCCAGCTGCTCGAAGCGCTCCTGCACCGCCTGCACCGCTTGCGGCGGAATCGCCTTCCAGTGCTCGCGATCGACCCAGCGGATCAGCAGGGTGCCCTCCTCGGTGGCGGGATCCCAGAGCAGCTGGCGATCGAGGAAACCCTCCTGCTGGGCCAGCCAGGGTTCCCAGCTGCCCTGTTCCGCCTCCAGCCAGGCCTGGCGGCCAGCGGCCGGCACCTTCAGGCGCAAATGTTCCACCACCACCACGTCGTAGGAGCCATCGGGCACGGCAAAGGACGCGTCCACCGCGCCGGCTTGGCTGGAGAGCAGCACCAGGGTCATCCCCAGAAGCAATATCGATCTCACAAACTTAGAAAAGCTGGCGTACCAGGGGCGGCTCACGGCTTTTGCAGCAGGACCACGGCGTGGCAGGAGATGCCCTCTTCGCGGCCTTCAGCCCCCAGCTGTTCGTTGGTGGTGGCTTTAACACCCACCTGATCGGCTGCTAGCCCCATGCGGGCCGCTATGGCAGAACGCATCGCGGCGATGTGGGGCTTGAGCTTGGGCCGCTCGGCCACTAGCACTGAATCCACATTCACCACGCTCCAACCTCGCTCCATCACCAGGGCCACTACCTGCTCCAGCAGCTCCAGGCTGTCGGCCCCCTGCCACTGGGGGTCGTCCGGTGGAAAGTAAAGGCCGATGTCTCCAAGGGAAAGGGCCCCTAGCAGGGCATCCATGATTGCGTGCACCAGCACGTCGGCATCGCTGTGGCCATCGAGCCCCAGGCCGGCGGGATGCTCCAGCCGCTGGCCGCCCAGGATTAGGGCCCGACCCGGCACCAGCCGGTGGATGTCGTAGCCGTTGCCGATGCGCAGTTGCATTTGCCTTTCTTTCAAAGTGCTTGCGCCCTAATGGATCTGCTGTTTATCTGAATTCCTAAACTTTACCTGTGGACTTATCTGTGAATCAATGCGGATGATGCTGCAGGGTTAAACTGTGTTTAAAGAGCGCACACGCCCACTGCGACGGCAAGCATGGGCATCAGGCCACCGCCACTCAGGGGGGCGCTGCTGATCATTCCCCGCTCCAACACTTTCAACTGATTATTGCTGTCACTGGTCTGAAGGGCCATCCGCTGCACCGTTCACCGCTGTGTCTTCTGCCCCGGTCTCAGGTGCCCCGAACCTTTCGTAACGGCATCCTCGACACCTGGCACCAGCTTCCAGCGCTGGTAGTTCCGCCCACAACAGAAGTCTCTAATCGAACAAGATCAGATTGTGAACTAGCGCAAAATTCGCGCAGCTGAGACCGACCCCCTCGTGAAGCAGCACGGCTGAGCAGGCAAATGCCAGGGGCCAATGCTCCGGGCTTTTTGCGCTCAAGTCTGCTGGGTGAGCACGTGTTGCATCACTTCGAGCAACCCATCGGCCAGGGGGCGATGGCTGCCCAGGCGACTGCTCCAGATGGCTCCAACCAACAGTTCCTCCGCGCTGATCAGGGCCAGGTCCTGACCCTCGAGCAGCTGCAGTTGCTCCAGCGGCACCGACAGTTCGGCCCAGAACACGTGCGCCTTGCGGCGGTGGATGTGGTGCACCATCACCAGCTCAAGTTCGGGGGGCTGCCAGCTGATTTCCTCCAGTAGCTCCCGCCGCAAAGCCTGCTCCGGTGTTTCGCCGGGATCGAGATGCCCGCCGAAGAGTCCCCAGCAGCCGGGCGCAACGATCGTGGGGATCTCGTCGCGTAGCTGCATCAGCCAGCGGCCATCCCGCTGCAGCATGGCCAAGGCGACTTCAATAGTCATGGCTACTGCTCAGGCCGCCGCTGATGGCTAGGAGCATCAGTGTCTTGACCAGCACGGCGCCTTTAAGAGCCAATACCTGGGCTGTAGTGAACAGGCAGAAGGGATTGAAAAGCACGGCGAGAGTAAGAGCTTGTCCCATCGTGGCGGGTGATAGATCGAGATAGGGCACCCAGCCAATAAAAAAGCCCCCTTATTACAGGGAGCTTTTGGGATTCCGTTATTACCCAGCCGTAGCTGGGCTGTTGACTATCAACCGATTGCAGGTGCGGTCAGTGCCACTGGGGTGGCAGTAGCAGCAGCAAGGTCAAGGGGGAAGTTGTGAGCGTTGCGCTCGTGCATTACTTCCATACCCAGACCAGCGCGGTTCAGGACGTCTGCCCAGGTGTTCACCACACGGCCTTGGCCGTCGAGGATCGACTGGTTGAAGTTGAAACCATTCAGGTTGAAGGCCATCGTGCTCACGCCAAGGGCGGTGAACCAGATGCCAACCACGGGCCAGGCAGCCAGGAAGAA